>DATAEK010000287.1:0-27288 GCA_036258055.1 Vicinamibacterales bacterium | reverse complement strand
AGACAGCGCGCAGAAGATGACGAACGCCGCGCCCGCGTAGGCGAGAGATAGCGGATCCAGCAACCGCTGCCCGAACATCAGCGCGGCGAGGATGATGAGGTTCTTCGTCCACTGCGACGGGCGAAGCGAGGAGAAGAGGTTGGCCGCCAGAGACGGGCTGGGGCCCTTGCCACGGGTATCGGACGCCGAGGTGTATCGAACGGGATCCTGCCTCGGCGCCGGTCGCTCGATGATGTCCGGAATGGGGTGTCGCGCCATCTGAGCGCGGCGGGTGCGGCCGCGCTGACTAACCGCCGAAGCTCTTGATTGCGTCCGGCTCGGACTCGTAGGTCTCGAACACGGTCAGAAGCTTGGTGATCGCGAGCAGATCCTGGATCCGTTTCGTCAGGTTCAGGAGCTTCAGTTTGCCGCCCTGACGGCTCACCGTCGTGTAGGTCCGGACGATCTCGCCGAGGCCCGCGCTGTCGATGTAGGGCACCCCCTCGAGATTCAACAGCAGCTTCTTGCGATCCTGCTGAATCAGGGAGTTGATCTTGTCCTTGAGGAGCTCGTCTCCCTCGCCAAGCGTCATCTTGCCCTTGAGATCAAGAATCGTCACTCCGTCGACGATTCGCTCATCGATCTGCATCGCCTCTCCTCCCGCCCTCGTCGCGTCGAGCGGCACACCGTTCGGGTCTTCCGACTGCGTCCACCCGTTGGCGCCGCCCCCGGCCCCACATTCCTATAAGTAAGACCGGCCAGCGTACTACGCGCTTCGAAGGGGTGTCAAGAATTCGCGGTCCCTCAGCGCAGGCCGCACGGACCTCTTGGATCCAGGTCCAGGTTATCCACCATTACGACACCGCCGCGCCCGGCGAGTTCCGCCCACTGGCGGTGACGGGCTCGGCCGCTCGCCCCCGGCTCCTGCCCCGAAGCGTCTGCACGACGACGTACAGGACCGGGATGAACATCAAGTTCAGCAGCGTCGAGACCATCATTCCCCCCGCGACCGTCGTGCCAACCGATCGCCGGGCTTCCTGGCCGGCGCCGGTCGCCACGACCAGCGGCAGCACGCCGAGGATGAACGCGAGCGACGTCATGACGATCGGCCGCAGCCGGATTCGCGCGGCCTCGATCGCCGCTTCGAGCACGGGCAGGCCCCGTTCTCTCAACTGTTCCGCGAACTCCACGATCAGAATCGCATTCTTGGCCGCGAGACCGATGAGCATGACCAGACCGACCTGACAGTAGACGTCGTTGGCCAACCCTCTCGACCACTGTGCCGTCAGCGCTCCGAGCACCGCGATCGGCACGCCGAGCAGGACGATGAACGGAAGCACGAGGCTCTCGTACTGTGCGGCCAGCGTCAGGTACACGAGCAGCAACGCCAGGCCAAAAATCAGATACGCCTGGCGTCCTGCCTTCGTCTCTTCGAGCGAGATCCCCGACCAGGCGTAACCCATTCCAATGGGCAGCGTCGTGTTCGCCAGGCGCTCCATTTCGGCGAGCGCTTCACCGGAGCTGACGCCTTGCGCCGCCGACCCGTTGATGGTGGCCGATCGAAACAGGTTGAAGTGACTGATGACCTGTGGCGCCGTCGTCTCCTTCATCTCCACGACCTGCTCGAGCGCGACCATCTGGCCGGTCCGCGTCCGCGCGTAGAGTTGCTTCAACGCCTTCGGGTTGGACCGGAAGGCCTGATCGGCCTGTACGTATACCCGGTACGCACGGTTGTTGAACTCGAAGTCGTTCACGTACTCGGACCCGAGCATGATCTGAAGCGCGTCGGTGATTTCGCCGAGGGGCAGTCCCAGCGCCAACGTGCGCTGCCGATTGATCGTGACCTGCAGCTGAGGATCGTTGGCCGTAAACGACGTGAAGAGCGGTGGCCGCAACTTGGGCGACCGATTGCCACCGGCCACGATCGCTTGCGTCGCCTCTGCGAGCCGCGTGATCTCGCCGCCACTTTGATCCAGCACCTGGAACTCGAATCCGCCGAACCGGCTCAAGCCCTGGATCGACGGCGGGGTGAAGGCCACGACAATGGCGCCAGGAATGCTGAAGAGCGCGCCGCTCAGACGCCCCAACACGGCCTGTACCGAGTGGGATTGTCCGATCCGGTCCTCGAACAGTTTCAGCCGGACGAACATGAGCCCGGAGTTTGACGCGGCGCCACTGAAGCTGAATCCCATGACTGAGAACATTGCCATGACGTCGGGATCCTTGCTGATGATCGCTTCGGCCTGCCGGGCGATGTTGTCGGTGTATTCGAGCGAAGCGCCTGAGGGCGCCTGAACCTGGATGATGAAATAGCCCGGATCTTCCTCAGGGATGAACGCCTGCGGCACCATCCGGTAGACCCACCACGTCACGCCCAGCGTTGCCACGAAGAGCAGGACGATCGCCCAGCGGATCCGGAGAGCTCGCCGCAGGACTGCCACGTAGAGGTGGGTCCCGGCGTCTATCAGTCGCTCGAAGAGGGCGAAGATTCGCCACTTGCCATGGCTCGCGCGCTCGAGGAGTAACGCCGACAGCGCCGGCGTCAGCGTCACGGCGTTGAATACCGACAGGGCCACGGCGAATGCAATCGTGATCGAGAACTGCGCGTAGAGCCGACCCGTCGTACCGGGAAAGAACGCAACCGGTACGAACACGGCGACGAGCACCAGCCCGGTGGCGACGACGGCGCCCAGGACTTCACCCATGGCCTCTGACGCCGCTTTTCTCGCCGACACCTTGTATTCCTGAATGTGCCGCTCGATGTTCTCGATGACGACGATCGCGTCGTCGACGACGATGCCCGTGGCGAGGATGATGCCGAAGAGCGTGAGGGTGTTGATGGAGAACCCCATCACCTTGATGAAGGCGAACGCGCCGACCAGGGACACTGGAATCGTGATCGCCGGAATCAGCGTGCTGCGCCAGGTCTGGAGGAAGATGAAGATCACCAGCACGACGAGGGCGATCGCTTCGACCAGCGTCTTCAACACCTCCGCGATCGACGCCTGAACGACGTCGGTCGTGTTGAACGCTACGAGATACCGCATGCCCGGCGGAAATGACCTGGCCAGGCGATTCAGCTCTGCGCTGACGGCACGTTCCACGTCGAGCGAATTCGCGGCTGGCAGCTGCGTCACGCCGAAGCCGACCGCTTCGACACCCTGAAAACGCAGATTGGCCGCGTAGGTTTCGGCACCAAGCTCCGCGCGGCCGATGTCCTTGACCCGAACGAGCGCGCCGTCTTTCCCGCTTTTGAGAATGATGTTCTCGAACTCGGATGCCTCGGTGAGTCGTCCCAGCGCGCGCACGCTGAGCTGGTACATCTGTCCCGACGGGGCTGGCGCCTGGCCCAGGCTCCCCGCCGCCACCTGCACGTTCTGCTCGCGCAGCGCCTGCACCACGTCGCCCGCCGTGATCCCCCGCGCGGCCATTCGATCCGGGTCGACCCAGAGCCGCATCGAGTACTTGCGCTCACCGAAGACGACGACGTCACCGACGCCCGGGACGCGCTTTACCGCGTCCTTGATGAAGATGTCGAGGTAGTTGCTCAGGAACAGCGAGTCGTACGTGCCCTTTTCTGAGAAGACGCCGACGGCCATGATGAACCCGGTCGACTGCTTCTGCACGGTGATGCCGGTCGTGCGGACCTCCGCTGGCATCCGTCCGAGCGTCTGATTGACACGGTTCTGCACGTCAACGGCCGCCACATCCTGATCGCGCGTGATGTCGAACGTCACGGTGATCGTGGAGATGCCGCTGTTGGTGCTCGACGAGGTCATGTAGAGCATGCCCTCGACGCCGTTGATTGCCTGTTCGAGCGGTGTCGTGACTGAGGTTTCGACTTCCTGGGCGTTGGCTCCGGTGTACACGGCCGTGACGTTGACCTGGGGCGGAGCGAGCGAGGGGTACTGGGCGACCGGCATCGTCGGAATCGCGATGGCGCCGGCGAGGATCAGAACGAGCGAGCAGACGGAGGCCAGGATTGGACGACGGATGAAGGTGTCGACGAACATGGATCTACTGCCCCTTCACCGGTGCGCCGTCTCCGAGCTTCTGGATTCCCGATACGATCAACTTGTCGCCGGCCTTGAGGCCGCTGCGCACGACGTAGTCGTTGCCCAGAACCTCGCCGACCTCGACCGCCCGCTGGCGCGCCACCAGGCCGCCCTGCGGTCCGGGTTCCGCGAGAAAACAGAAGTACTGACCGCTGATGCGCATCACCGCGGTGATCGGCACCGTCAGGCCGTTCACGCTGCGCCAGATGATCCGCGCGCGGGCGAACTGCTGCACGCGTATGGCGAGCGGAATTTCGCGGAGCAGGCTCTTTACGAGCACCGTCTGCGTCGCCTCGTCGACGCGCGGCGCCACGAACGTGATGGCGTTGGTCGAGATGACCTTGCCCGCGCCGTCGAGGAGCTGAACCGGCAAACCCACTCGCACATCGGCCGACCGATCGAGTGGAACCTGGATGTAGGCCTCGATTACTGTGTTCTCGTCGATTGTCGTGATGACCGTCGACGTCGTGACACGGTCACCGACACGAACCGGAATTTCGCCGACCGTGCCGGACTGCGGCGCGATGACGCGGAAGAACTGGAGCTGCACCTGGCCTTCTTTTACCTGTGCGTCGAGCGCCGCGAGGCGGGCTTCGGCCGTGCGCAGCGTGTTCTGCGCCTGATCGAATTCCTGCCTGCTGATCGCGCCGGCTTCCACGAGCGCTTCCAGACGCTTCACCTGGCCTCGCCAGTACTCGACGTCCGCCTGCGTACCAGCGCGGTTGGCCTCGGCGCTGAGCACGGCTGCGCGCTGCCGCTCTTCGTTGATTTGGATCAGCGGCGTACCGGCCTTCACGCGATCGCCCGCCTTCACGAAGATCCGGGTGATCAGGCCGTCGACTTCCGGCTGAACCGTAGTCGAGTGCTGCGACCGCAAAGTGGCGATGAATTCCGACGCCTGCTCGATCGGGTGCGGCTCGACCGTCAAAATCTGGACGCCCGCCGGTGGAAGTGCCCCTTGACCCGCCGACGCCGGCGCCTTCGTCCGTCCGCACGCCGCCAGCGTAACCGTCAGCACGAGGGTGAGCAGACGCGCAGGCATTCGAGATATGGGTGAAATCATGAGCTCAGTGTTAGACGTCGAGGCAGCGGAAAGTGCCTCGACGCTTTTGCGCCGCGGAGTGGCGCGTGATCTCAGGCAAAAAAAAGGCCACGCTGTGGGGCGTGGCCTCTCGTTCAGTCGTGAAGCCCAGGACTAGACGCCGCCGGCCCCCGCAAATTTCCGCTGCTGGAAGCATTCCCGGCAGAACACCGGTCGCCCCTGCGTTGGTCTGAACGGAACGGTGGTTTCCTTCCCGCACGCCGAGCAGTTGGTGGTCGTCTCGACGCGTTCGCGCGCAACTGGTCCACCGCCCGCCGGACGGGCGGCCCTCTTAGCCTTGCAGCTCTTGCAACGTTTCGGCTCGTTCTTGAAGTTCTTGTCGGCGAAGAAGAGCTGCTCGCCCGCCGTCCAGATGAACTCCGTCCCGCAGTCTACGCAGTGCAGCGTTTTGTCCTGGAACTCCATCGGTCCCACTCCTCACCAGCTCGATCCCGCCCGCGCAACCAGCGGGTTGACCCGCGCGCGCCCGACCGACATGATCGATACGCGCAAGGGCGTCGTCTGAACAACGCCGTTAGTCCGACTCGCGGCGCTGCTTCTTGCGCGTACGCTTTCGTGCGAGCGCCTGCTTCGCCCGACGCCGGTCACCCGGCTTCAGGTAGAAGGAGTGCTTCTTGATATCCTTGATGATATCTTCCTGCTGCACCTTCCGCTTGAAGCGGCGCAGCGCGCTCTCAATCGATTCGCCTTCCTGAACCTTGACTTCAGCCAACCTGGACACACCCCCTCACCCGGTCGTACAAGGGGGGACACTCGGAACGTCGCGGCAGCGTGTGGATCGTCTCACACACCTCACTCCACGGACTGAGTATCCCTGTGGGGTCCGTAGAGCCTGACAGAATGTGCTAGGCTATCACAGGTAACTGCCATTTTTTGGCAATAAAGCTCAGTTGCCGGATCGCTTCTGCACGTCTTTGCAATCCGTCCCGCATCCACTCTGTAACTTCCTGAAAACATTACGCTTCTCAATCGGACCATGAGAGTACTTCTCGTCGGGAGTGGCGCGCGCGAGCATGCGCTCGTCTGGAAGCTTTCCCAGGAGCGCGACGTCACCGAAGTCCTCTGTGCGCCGGGCAACGCCGGCATTGCGCGCATCGCTCGGGTGGTCAACGTCAGCGCCGCCGAACCCGACGCGCTCCTCGCGCTCGCGAGACGCGAACGCATCGATCTCACCGTCGTCGGTCCCGAGTTGCCGCTCGATCGCGGCATCGTCGACCTCTTCATGTCGCACGGCCTTCGCATCTTCGGACCGTCGCGGGCCGCTGCACAACTCGAGTGCAGCAAGGTCTTCGCGAAGGCGTTCATGGCGAAGCACGGAATTCCGACGGCGCGCTATCGCGTGTGCGAGGACGCCGCTACCGCACACGCGCTCATCGCGCATGGCGAGTTCGGGTTCCCGGTCGTGGTAAAAGCCGACGGTCTGGCGGCTGGCAAGGGCGTCATCGTTGCTCCCGATCGCGCGAGCGCGGACGCCGCGATTCGCGGCGTGATGGAAGACCGCGAATTCGGCCAGGCTGGCGACCGCATCGTGATCGAAGAGTGTCTGGTTGGCCCCGAGCTGTCGTTCTTCGCAGTGTGCGACGGCACGCGCGCCGTTCCGCTGCTCGCCGCGCAGGATCACAAACGTGTCTTCGACGGCGACAAAGGACCCAACACCGGCGGGATGGGGGCATTCGCGCCAACACCGCTCATGGAAGATGTGCTCGCGACGCAAGTCATGCGAGATATCGTCGAACCCGTCGTGCAGGGTTTGAAGGCCGAGGGACAGCAGTACCGGGGCTTCCTCTATGCAGGCCTGATGCTGACGTGCGATGGCCCCAAGGTGATCGAGTTCAATGTTCGGTTCGGCGATCCGGAGGCTCAGGTTGTCTTGCCGGCCATCGACGGAGATCTCGCGCCGCACCTTGTGGCCGCGGCTGAAGGATCGTCGCTGTCGTCGCCCCTTCGCTTCAGACCTGAGAAGCACGTTGGAGTCGTCATGGCGTCAGAAGGCTACCCGGCGTCAGGCCCGCTCGGCCGTTCGATTACCGGACTCGATGGGGCCGCGGCGCTCGACGACGTTTTCGTGTTTCACGCAGGTACGAAGCTGGCGGGGTCGGGAAACGATTCGCCGATCGTGACCGCCGGCGGTCGCGTCCTCACCGTGGTCGGACGCGGAGCCTCGTTCGAACTCGCCATCGCCCGCGCGTACGAGGGCGTCTCCAGAATCGCCTTCGAGGGTATGCACTACCGGCGGGACATCGGACAGAAGGCGCTGCGCCAGGCCGCTACTACTCGCGAGAATTGACACTCCCAACGTCCCGGCGCGCAGGCTATCCTTCAGCCATGTCCCCAACATCCGTTCTGATCCTGATGGGCTCCGATTCCGACGCCCCGGTCATGCAGGGCGCCGTCGATGTGCTGCGAGAGTTCGGCATTACGTGCGAGATGACCGTGGCATCTGCGCACCGTTCGCCCGAGCGTGTGTTGCGCCTCGTCCGCGAGGCACCGGGACGCGGTGTCAAGGTCTTCCTCGTCGGTGCCGGCGCCGCCGCCCACCTGGCGGGGGTCGTTGCCGCGCACACGACGTTGCCGGTTATCGGTGTCCCGATTGATTCGTCTGCTCTCAAAGGGCTGGATGCGCTGCTCTCGACGGTGCAGATGCCGCCCGGAGTGCCGGTGGCCACCGTTTCGATCGGAAAACCGGGTGCCACCAACGCCGGGGTCCTGGCTGCGCAGATCCTGGGAATTGGGGACGCGGCGATCGCATCGAAACTCGAGACGTACAAGCAGAAGCTCGCCGACAGAGTCGAGCAAGCGGCGCTGAAGTTGAGCTCCGGGAATTGATCCGATATTCAATCGTCACGTTCGGATGCCGCGTCAACCAGGCGGATTCTCTTCACCTGGAGGAGGACCTCCTGGACCGGGGCGGCATCCCCGTACAGTCGAATCAGGCTGACGTGGTCGTCGTGAACACCTGCTCGGTGACCTCCACGGCCGATCAGGGCGCCCGACAGGCGATCCGGCGCATCGCACGCGACAATCCCTTGGCCAAGGTCGTGGTCACCGGCTGCTACGCGACCCGGTGCCCGGACGACGTCGCGAGCCTGCCTGGAGTCGTGCAAATCGTTCGCAACGATCGAAAGGACCGGCTCGTCGACGAGATGGCCAGTGTCGTGGAACAGATCGAGCACTCGACCGATAGTCACGTGGGAAGTCTGACGACCGCCGAGCGCTTCGCCGAAGGCGACGGCAGTTGCGGCGCGGCCGTTCAGCCCGGTATCGCCGGCCGGACGGCGTTCACGCTGCGCGTGCAGACCGGCTGCGAGGAGCGCTGCTCGTATTGCATCATTCCGGCCACACGCGGCGCCGGCCGAAGCACGCCGATCCGGGACATCATGCGCGAGGTGGAGCGTGTCGCACACGCCGGGTTCAAAGACGTCGCGATTACAGGCGTGCACCTCGGGTCGTACGGCCGCGATCTCTCGCCGGCGAGCAGCCTGATCGACCTGCTCCGCGGGCTGAACGAGATTCCGGCGGACGTGGTCTTTCGAATCAGCTCACTCGAGCCGATGGACTGCTCGCCCGCGATCGTGGATCTCGTTGCGACGAGCGGCGGGCGGTTTGCGCCGCATTTCCATCTCCCGCTGCAGCACGCGAGCGATCGCGTGCTCGCTCGGATGCGTCGTCCCTACACGCTTGCGTACTATCGGCGGCTGGTCGATGACATCGTGTCGCGTCTCCCCGAGGCGTCGATTGGATCGGACATGATCGTTGGTTTTCCCGGCGAGTCGGATCCGGAGTTCGACGCCAATCTGGCCTATCTTCCCTCGGCGCCCCTCTCGCATCTGCACGTGTTCCCCTACTCGGATCGGCCTGGCACGGAGGCCGCGCGTATGCCCGACCGCGTTCACGGATCGGTGATTCGCGAGCGGGCGAGCGCGCTGCGAGCGATAGGCGCCGAGCTGTCTTCGCGTTTTCGGTCGCGTCAGCTCGGGACCCTCCGGCCGGGTCTGACGCTCGAAGACGGAACGCTCGTCGTGACCGACAACTATTTGAAGGTGAGGATTCCGCCCGGGCTCCCCAGGAATCAGCGCGTCTTGATCAGGATCGATTCAACCAACGAGCCCTTGCAGGGTCACGTCATTGATTAACACACAACCTCCGAGCTGCTAGGAACGTCAGCGAGCTTGGGATCGGTGATGGGTTACCTCGGCGGGCTGCAAACGATGGTGGCTCGCGCGCTCTCCAGCATGGCGCCGGCGTTCCGCAAAATGATAGATTCCTGACCGATTGCGTCCATGGCTCTCGCCTCGGGAACTACGTTGGGCGTGTACGAGATCACCGCGGCGCTCGGCGCCGGGGGAATGGGCGAGGTCTATCGCGCTCGTGATACGAAACTCGGACGCAGCGTCGCCATCAAGGTACTGCCTGAAGCTTTCCAGTTCGACACCGACCGCCTCGCCCGGTTCGCGCGCGAGGCCCGAATGCTCGCCTCACTGAATCACCCGAATATCGCCGCGCTCCATGGAATGGAGCAGTCCGAGGAGCGGCTTTTTCTCGTCATGGAATTAGTCGAAGGGGAAACCCTCGCCGACCGGCTGCTGCGCGGTCCGATGCCGGTCACTGAATCTCTCGCCGTAGCGCGTCAGATTGCCGAGGCGCTGGAAGCTGCGCACGAAAAAGGGGTCATCCACCGCGATCTGAAACCGGCCAACGTGAAGATCACCCCGGATGACCAGGTGAAGGTGCTGGACTTCGGTCTGGCCAAGGCGATGGAGTCGGAACACGCCGCCGCGAGCATCGCGAACTCGCCGACTCTCAGCAGGATGGCCACCGAGGCAGGCGTCATTCTTGGTACCGCCGCGTATATGTCACCCGAACAGGCCAAGGGGGTTCCAGCCGATCCGCGCAGCGACATCTTTTCCTTCGGTGCCGTGCTGTTCGAGATGTTGACAGGACGGCGGCCGTTCCAGGGAGAGACAGTGGCGGACGTGCTGGCCTCAGTACTCGTCCGCGACCCGGATCTCGCGGCGCTTCCCGCTGCGTTGAACCCGCGAATCACCGATCTGGTACGGCGGTGTCTCGAGAAGCCGCCGAAACGCAGATGGCAGGCGATCGGTGACATACGCGCGGAGATCGAGGCGATCCTCGCCGCGCCCGCGACGATCTCCACGGCGCCGCCATTGCCGCCGCCCGTTCCATTGTGGCGGCGTGCGATCCCCTTGGCAGTCGTGGCGATTGTCAGCGCTGCGCTGGCGACGTTGGTGACCTGGAGCCGCACGTCATCACGTTCGCGCCCGGCCGTGACGCGGTTCTCGGTTGGTCTGCCGGAGAACCAACAGATCCTAGCGACTGGTCGTCAGGTGCTGGCGTTTTCGCCAGACGGAACACAGTTGGCGTACGCGGCGAACGGCCGCCTGTTCCTTCGAACGATGTCCGCTCTCGAGGTGCACCCGATTCAGGGGACCGAGACCACCGACGGCATCACCAGCGTCGCATTCTCGCCTGACGGTCACTCCCTGGTCTTCTGGGCCGCAGATCGCACGATGAAGCGCGTGCCAGTCGGCGGCGGAGCTGCGATCACCATCGGCACCGTCGAGAATCCCCTGGGAATCAGTTGGTCCGTCCTTCACGCTCTCGATGCTGACGCTTCGCGATCGCAAGTCAGCCGCGTTCAGTGACGTCAAGTCGATGGCACGTGCGACGCCGGCCTTCTCGCCCGACGGGCGCTGGGTGGCCTATGCGGTCGCCGACAACGAGGTGGCCGGGACTCAGGTCTTCGTGCAATCGTTTCCGCCAACAGGGGCGCGCTATCAGCTGTTCGCGAGAGCCGGGGACTTTCCCCATCACCCACTGTGGACGCCGGATGGAAAGCAACTTCTTTACGTCCCCCGGGTCGGCGACCTGGAGGCTGTCACGGTCGAGGCGCAGCCGACGCTCGTTTTCGGCAAGGCGGTAACGGTCCCGCGGACGTTCCCGACGGCCGCGCCTACCACGCCCCGGACGTTTGACATCGCCCCCAATGGGAAGATCGTCGGGCTTGTTGTTCCGACACAGAATCCGTCGGCGGGCGTGTCGCAGCGATCCGTTCAGATCGTTTTGAGCTGGTTCGATGAGCTCAAGGCAGCAGTGCCCGGAGGGTGAGCCGCTGCTCCGGGATCAGACCCGCAGCAGCGCGGCGAGTTGCTGGCCGGGCGCCTTCGTGCGAGACGACTCGGTGATCAGCTGACCGCACGCCGCGCGAATGTCCCGGCCGCGCGACTTCCGCACCGAGACCGTCAGATGGTGATCGGCAAGGATCTGAGCGAAGCGGTTGACGCGATCGTCGGATGGCCGTGTGAAGGGAATGCCGGCTGCTTCGTTCAGCGGCAACAGATTGACCTTGGCCTTGATCCCGTTCAGGAGCTTGACGAGGCGCCGCGCGTCCTCGGGCGTGTCGTTGATGCCGTCGAGCAGCACGTACTCGAACGTGATCCGGTTCCGGCGCTTCAGCGGAAAGCGCCGGCAGGCGTCGAGCAGCTCCTTCAGTCCGTACTTCCGGTTGATCGGCACCAGCATGTCGCGCTGATCCTCGGTCGTCGAGTGCAGCGAGATCGCGAGGTTCGGCATGAGTGGCTCCGTGGCGAGCCGCTCGAGCGCCGGGAGCACGCCGACGGTCGACAGGGTCATGCGCCGCGGCGAGATCGCCATCCCGTGCTCGTCCGCGAGGATCCGCAGCGCCTTCATTGTCTCGTCGTAGTTGTGCAGCGGCTCACCCATCCCCATGAGGACAATGTTGAAGCGCGTGTCGAGCATGTGCAGCTCGCGCGTCAGCACACGCACCTGACCCACGATCTCGCCGGCGGTGAGGTTGCGTTCGATTCCCATCCTGCCGGTCAGGCAGAAGGCGCATTTCATGGCACAGCCGACCTGCGTCGAGAGGCAGAACGTCATCGCCGGCGTGTCCGGGATGAAGACGGACTCGATGAGCTTGCCGTCGGCGAGCCTCAACAGAAATTTCGTCGTGCCGTCAGTCGAGCGTTCCTGACGAACGACCTGGGGCGTCGTGACCATGAATCCATCGTTGAGCTGCTCGCGCAGCTGGCGGCCGATGTCGGTCATGGCGGCGAAATCAGTCACGCCGCGGCGGTGGATCCATTGGAAGATCTGACGCGCGTGGAACCTGGGCCGTCCTGCCGCTTCGAGGGACCGCTCGAGCTCGTGCAGGTCGGTCTCCGCAATGTCGATGCGAGGCTGAGTCAGCATGGGACGCCCGTTCGGCGAGGAGGAAGATATCAATTCTACTATGCCTGCTCGGAGGTTTCGGTCGCTCCTGCCTTGAACTGCACGGAGAGAGCGTGATATCATCCCTATTCCGGCAAGGTCCTATAATTCCTTCTGTTCCAACCACTTGCGGCGCCATGACGCGCGGCGCGGAGGGCTCCGTAGGTGACGACGACTTCTACTCAACGAATGGTGGCTCGCGAAGTACTGGACGATGGTCTGCGGCTCATCACCGAGACCATGCCGCAGGTCCGGTCGGTGACGATTGGGGTGTGGCTCACGCGCGGCTCCCGTCACGAGAGCGACGCCCGCGGTGGAATCGCGCACTTCGTCGAGCACATGCTGTTCAAAGGCACTGACACGCGATCGGCCGAGGACATCGCGCAGGCGATCGATTCGATTGGCGGCCAGCTCGACGCGTTCACTGCGAAGGAATACGCCAGCTACTACATCAAGGTGCTCGACGAGCATCTGCCCCTCGCCGTCGATCTCCTGGCCGACATCGTGCTGCGTCCTGCCTTCGCCGCCGAGGAGATCGAGCGCGAAAAGAAAGTGATCCTCGAAGAGATCAAGATGGTCGAGGACACGCCCGACGACCTCGTTCACGAGCTCTTCACTCAGCATTTCTGGCAGGGACACCCGCTCGGACGACCGATTCTCGGATCGCCGGAGACAGTCGAATCCTTCACGACGGATTCTTTACGGCAGTACTTCCGAAGTGCCTACGTTGCGCCGAACATGGTGATCTCCGCGGCGGGCAACCTCGATCACGGCCACGTCCGGGCATTGGTGGCGAAGGCGTTCGAGCAGCTGCCGGCTGCGGGCGAGCGGCTCACCGAAGAGGCGCCGCAGGTCGTGCCACAGGTGATCACGCGAACAAAGGAGCTCGAACAGAGCCATCTCTGTCTTGGCACCAACAGCTATCCGCAAAGCCACGATGATCGCTACGTCAGCTACATCCTGAATACGGTTCTCGGCGGATCCATGAGCTCGCGACTCTTCCAGAACGTCCGCGAGAAGCGCGGGCTCGCGTACGCCGTGTTCAGCGGCCTCAGCGCGTATCGCGACGCGGGCAACATCACCATTTATGCCGGCTGCGCCAACGACGCACTGGGCGAGGTGATCGACCTCTGCGTCGAGGAGCTGCGGCAGATGAAGCGCATGCCGATTCCCGACGCCGAGCTGCGTCGCGCCAAGGATCATCTCAAGGGCAGCCTGATGCTGAGCCTCGAGAACACCGCGAGCCGCATGTCCCACCTGGCGCGGCAGGAGATCTACTTCGACCGGCACTTCGGACTCGACGAAACGCTCGCCGGCGTGGAGCGGGTGACGAGCGGGGATGTCCAGCGCGTCGCGAGCGATCTGTTCGCCAACGGCTCACTCGCGGCAACGCTGCTCGGCCCGAGCGTGCCGGAACTGTCGCGCGAGAATCTCGATCTGGGATGAGCGAAGGATTATGCCCGGTGGCTCCGCGTCACCGGCGCGAGCGAACAGCCTTGAGCCGCAGCGAGCGCGAACGGGCGAGCTGCAGTGCCTGGGGGTGGGGCCGCCGGCTGCGCCGAGGATGGCACATGGGCAATGGCACATGGGCGATGGAAGACAAGGAAGCGACCCGCTGGCAGAGCGCCTGCGGCTGGCGCGAGGCGCGCACGCGCCAAGTGCCGCGCGTGGGGGTGGGGCCCCACGCGCCATGAGCGATGCGTGGGGCGGCCCCACGACAAACTAAGAAATGATTTCACGGTATACACACCCTGAAATGGGCGCGATCTGGAGCGATCAGCGCCGCTACGAAACCTGGCTCGAGGTCGAGCTCGCGGCGACCGATGCCATGGCGGAAGCCGGCATCGTTCCGGCGGACACCGCGCGCGACCTGCGCGCGCGGGCGGCCTTCAGCGTCAGTCGCATCGAGGAAATCGAACAGACGACGCAGCACGACGTGATCGCGTTCACGACGGCCGTAGCCGAGCACGTCGGGCCGTCGGCGCGATGGCTGCACTTCGGGCTGACCTCCTCCGACGTCATCGACACGGCCCAGGCGATCCAGATGCGACAGGCCTGCGACCTGATCGTCAAAGACATCGCCGGCCTCATGGAGGTCGTTCGGGGTCGCGCCGAGGAACACCGCCGGACCCCGATGATCGGCCGCACGCACGGCGTCCACGCCGAGCCCATGACCTTCGGGCTGAAGCTCGCGCTGTGGTACGCGGAACTGCAGCGCGATCTCGATCGCGTACTGCGCGCGCGCGACATCATCGCCGTCGGCAAGCTTTCCGGCGCAGTAGGCACGTTCGCGCACCTCGATCCGGAGATCGAGGCCCGGGTGTGTGCCCGGCTCGGGCTTCAGCCGGCGCCGGTCTCGTCGCAAGTCATCCAGCGCGATCGGCATGCGGAGCTTCTGAGCGCCCTGGCGATCACTGCGGCATCCGTCGAGAAGTTCGCGCTCGAGATTCGCGGTCTCCAGAAAACCGAAATCGGGGAAGTGGAGGAGCCGTTCGGCAAAGGGCAGAAGGGCTCGTCCGCGATGCCGCACAAGCGGAATCCGATCGGCTGCGAGCAGATTACGGGGCTTGCCCGGCTGGTGCGCGCCAACGCGATGGCCGCCATGGAGAACATCGCGCTCTGGCACGAGCGTGACATCTCGCACTCGTCAGTCGAGCGGGTGATCCTCCCGGACAGCTTCATCGCCCTCGACCACATGCTCCGCCGCTTCACCCGCATCGTCCGCGGCATGGTCGTCTACCCCGAGCGGATGAAAGAGAACCTGGAACGATCGCGCGGTGTCGTGTTTTCGGGGACGATTCTGCTGGAGCTCGCGCGCCGGGGCGTGTCCCGCGAGCAGGCGTACGAATGGGTCCAGCGTAACGCCATGCGGTCGTTTCACGAGAAGCGCGACTTCAAGACGCTGCTGTTGGCCGATCCCGATCTCACCGCTGTGCTGTCATCGGGCGAGATCGAGAAGGCGTTCGAGTTGAACGAGCAACTGCGGAACGTGGACGCGATCTTCGACCGCGTCTTCCGGTCCGTCGCGGCGCCGGCGTAGTGCCGTCTGCCCTCACGTCGAGAGACTGAACGATGAAAGCGCGAGTGTTCGTGACCTTGAAGCCATCGGTGTTCGACCCGCAGGGACAGACGATAGCCGATTCGCTGCACACGATGGGATATCGCGGTATCGGTGATGTCCGCCAGGGTAAGTACTTCGAGCTCGAACTCGACTCGGCGTCCAGGGAGCAGGCGCGCTCGCTGGCCTCCGAGGTCGCGGACAAACTGCTCGCGAACCCGGTTATCGAAAGTTATCGAATAGAGGTTGAGTAGCCGAGTCGTTCTAAAAGCAGGCAGTCGTCCGAATCGGCGGCGCGAGCGAGCAGCCTTGAGCCGCAGCGAGCGCGAACGCGCGAGCTGCAGTGCGTGGGGGGGCCCCAGGCACACTGAGAAATGCAAAGCGCTGGCAGGCGGCGGGGGTGGGGCCCCGCCGCAAACTAAAAAAATGACATTCGCCATCATCGTCTTTCCCGGATCCAACTGCGATCACGACGCCTATCACGCGGCGAAGCACGTCCTCGGCCAGGATGCGACGTTCGTCTGGCACAAAGAGACGAGCCTCGGCGCGGCGGACGTGGTCATCCTGCCGGGTGGCTTCTCGCACGGCGACTATTTGCGAACGGGTGCGATCGCGCGCTTCTCGCCGATCATGACGGCGGTCTCTGAATTCGCGCGTCGAGGCGGACCCGTCTTTGGAATCTGCAACGGCTTTCAGATCCTGCTCGAGGCCGGACTTCTGCCCGGCGCGATGCTGCGCAATCGCGATCTCAAGTTCCACTGCGAGCACGTGCACGTCCGGGTCGAGCAGACCGGCACGCCGTTCACGTCGCTGGCGAAACCGGGACAGGTGCTGCGGATTCCGATCGCCCACGGCGAGGGGAATTACTACGCGGACACGGACGTCGTGCAGTCGCTCGAATCGTCGGGGCGTGTGGTATTTCGCTACTGCGACGCCCGCGGAGAGATCACCGACGCTGCGAATCCGAACGGGGCGCTGCACAACATCGCGGGCATCTGCAACGCCGAGCGCAACGTCGTGGGCATGATGCCGCATCCGGAGCGGGCATGCGAGACCATGCTCGGGAGCGCCGACGGTCTCGTGCTCTTTGAATCGGTCGTCGGCGTCCTCGCCCGGTAGCCGTATCGTTCCATCGGACAGACACGTCACTATGAGCCGTTTCGACCAGGCCGTTCTCGACCGCCACGGATTGACTTCAGACGACTACGACCGCATCGTTCGATCGCTCGGTCGGGAACCGAGTGAGACGGAGCTCGGCATCTTCTCCGTCATGTGGTCCGAGCACTGCAGCTACAAGAGCTCGCGAATTCACTTGAAGAAGCTGCCGACGCGCGGCGCTCGGGTGCTGCAAGGTCCCGGCGAGAACGCAGGCGCCGTCGACATCGGCGATGGCCTCGCTGCCGTCTTCAAGATCGAATCGCACAACCATCCTTCGTTCATCGAACCCTATCAGGGAGCGGCAACGGGAGTCGGCGGGATCATCCGTGACATCTTCACGATGGGCGCGCGTCCGATCGCTCTCCTGAACTCGCTCCGATTTGGACCGCTCGACGGTCAGGACGGACCGCGCACGCGCCGCATTCTCGAGGGCGTGGTCTCTGGCATCGCCGGATACGGCAACAGCATCGGGATTCCGACAGTCGGCGGCGAAATCGCCTTCGAGCCGTCCTATTCGGGGAACCCTCTCGTCAACGTGTTGTGCCTGGGCATCGCAAAGACGGACGCGCTCGTCAAAGGCCGTGCGGCCGGTTTGGGCAACCCCGTGTACTACGTCGGCGCGAAAACCGGGCGCGACGGCATTCATGGGGCGACGATGGCCTCAGCGGAGTTCGACGAGAGGTCGGCCGAGAAGCGGCCCGCCGTGCAGGTCGGCGATCCGTTCATGGAGAAGCTGTTGCTCGAAGCGTGCCTCGAGCTGATGAAGACCGATGCGCTCGTCGGCGTGCAGGACATGGGTGCTGCCGGCTTGACCTGTTCGACGTGCGAAATGGGGGCGCGCGGCGGCAGCGGCATCGAGATCGACGTGCAGCACGTGCCTCAGCGCGAATCCGGGATGACGCCGTACGAAATCATGCTGTCCGAATCGCAGGAACGCATGCTGCTCGTCGTCAAGCACGGTCGCGAGGCCGAAGTCGAGGCGATTTTCGAGAAGTGGGACCTGCATGCGGCGCACATCGGGTTCGTGACCGGCGACGGTCTCCTGCGCGTCAAGGATCACGGCAACGTCGTCGCCGAGATTCCCAACGGCGCCCTCGTCGACGATGCGCCCGTGTACGACCGGCCGACCGCGCGTCCGGCTTACGTCGACGAAGTGCGCCAGTTCGACGAATCGGTGCTCGATCGAGGCCCGGCGCCGCAGGACGCCTTCCTCTCGCTTCTTGCGTCGCCTGCGATTGCCAGCAAGCGATGGGTTTACCGCCAGTACGACCACATGGTCCGCGGCAACAGCATCGTCCTCGCAGGTATGGGAGCGGGGGTCGTCCGGGTGAAAGGCACGTCGCGAGCGCTGGCGATTTCGACGGATGGGAACGGGCGCTACTGCTACCTCGATCCACGGCGCGGTGCGATGCTCGCGCTGGCCGAGGCAGCGCGGAACGTGGCGTGCGCGGGCGCGATTCCGATTGGGGCCACCAACTGCCTGAACTTTGGGAACCCGCAGCGACCCGAGATCATGTGGCAGTTCGTCGAGGCCGTGGAAGGCCTGAGCGACGCATGCCGCGCGCTCGACATTCCGATCACCGGAGGCAACGTCAGCCTCTACAACGAGACCGACGGCAACGCAATCTACCCGACCCCGGTCATCGGCGTGGTGGGTCTGATCGAGGATGCCAGCCGGACGATCGCACGGCCGTTTCGCCGTGAAGGCACCGACATCGTGCTGCTCGGCGAGGGGTTAGGTGAGCTCGGTGGCAGCGAGTACCTGAAGATCGTCCACGGTCTCGTGCGCGGGGAGGCACCGGTTCTCGATCTCGATCGCGAGCGCGCACTGATTGCGTTGCTGGGAAAGGCGGCATCGGCAGGGCTGCTGCTGTCTGCGCACGATTGTTCGGACGGTGGTCTGGCGATAACGCTTGCGGAGTGCGCCTTCGACACCGAAGGCATCGGCTTCGATGTCGATGTCCCAGCGGCCGTCGTGAAAGGCGCGACCACGGCAGGGTCACCTCGGCTAGGCGCCGGGCGCACGCTCTTCGGCGAATCCGCGTCGCGAGCCGTTGTGAGCGTGACGCCGGAGCACCGCGAAGCGCTGCTGGGTCTCGCGTCGGAGCTTGGCGTTCCCGCGCGGGCGATCGGCCGAACGGGAGGATCGCGGATCCGCATCGCGGTCGCCGGTCAGGCCACCATCGATTGTGACGTTGCCGCGGCTGAGCAGATCTGGTCGTCCGCGATAGCCAAGCACTTCGCTGGTCGAGCAGCGTAGAATAAGAGGACACGACGTCATTAAATGCCCTTCAAGGACGAGTGCGGCGTCTTCGGGATTTACGGACACCCGGAGTCCGCGAACCTGACCTACCTCGGTCTTTACGCCCTGCAACATCGCGGACAGGAGAGCGCGGGCATTGCCGCGGCTGACGGCGAGCGGATCCGTCTCTCCCGAGCGATGGGCCAGGTCGCCGACGCCTTCAGCGAGGAGACGCTCGAGAAGTTGCCGGGACATCTGGCGATCGGGCACACCCGCTACTCGACGGCGGGTGAGAGCAAACTGGACAACGCGCAACCGTTCCTGATCGATTGCGCGCACGGGCAGATTGCGGTCGGCCACAACGGCAACCTCGTGAACGCGCTCGATCTGCGCGACGAGCTCGTGCAGAGCGGGTCCATCTTCCAGACCAGCAGCGACACCGAAGTCATTCTTCACCTCTACGCGCGCTCGAAAGCGCCGTCGGTCGAAGAAGCGCTGGTCGAGTCAATTGCGCAGATCCAAGGCGCCTACTCGTTCGTGCTCCTGACGAAGAACCGGTTGATCGCCGCGCGCGACCCGCACGGTTTCCGCCCACTGGCACTCGGCCGTCTCGGCGACGCGTGGATCGTGTGCTCAGAGACCTGCGCGATGGATTTGATCGGCGCGACCTACGTCCGGGACATCGAGCCAGGGGAGCTCCTCGTCATCACCGAGGCAGGGTTGCGCTCGATCAAGCCCTTTCCGCCGCAGCCGCTCGCTCATTGCGTCTTCGAGCACGTGTACTTCGCGCGCCCGGACAGCTACGTCTTCGGCCGGAGCGTGAACGAGGTCCGCACCGATCTGGGACGGATACTTGCCCGCGAGGCGCCGGCCGAGGCTGATGTCGTGGTTCCCATCCCCGACTCCGGAGTGTGCGGCGCGATCGGGTATGCCGAGGAAGCCGGGATCCCCATGAAGATGGGGCTCATCCGGAATCACTACGTCGGTAGGACCTTCATCCAGCCGCAGCAGTCGATTCGACACTTCAGTGTCAAGGTGAAGCTCAATCCCGTGCGGAGCATCCTTGAAAACCGCCGCGTCGTCCTGTTGGACGACTCGATTGTCCGCGGTACGACGAGCCGAAAAATCGTGAAGATGGTCAAGGCGGCGGGCGCCCGGGAGGTTCACCTCCGCATCAGCTGTCCGCCGACGATCTCGCCGTGTTTCTACGGCGTGGACACGCCGAGCCGGACGGAGCTCATCGCGGCTACGCATTCAATCGAGGAAATCCGGAAGTACGTCGAGGCAGACAGCCTGGCGTACCTGAGTCTGGAAGGACTGCGCGCGGCCGTTGGTCATCAGCAGAGCTCTTACTGCACCTCCTGTTACACGGGCGTCTATCCCGTGGCGTTTCCTCGCGACGAACGGGCGTACCTGCAGCTCGCGCTCAAGGCTGTGGACTGACGACGGACCGATGCGTCGCTGGACCGTTGGATTCCTGATCGCCTCGTTTCTGTCCGCCGCGTCTTCCGCGCAGACACCCCAGACCCCGCAACGTCCGCAGGGTACCGCGCCGGCCCAGGAGTCGAAGGAACCGGTCACTGCCGCGCAGGTCAGCGCAGCGATCGACAAGCTCGGGTCCATCGACTTTCCGGTGAGATCCGGCGCATCGCGAACGGTTCGACGCGCAGCGCCGGAGATCGCCGTGCCGGCGCTGATCAAGGCGGTCACGTCGCATCAGGACGGCTACGTCCGGTTCCGCGCGCTCGTTGTGCTCTCAGGCTTCAACGATCCGCGGACGCACGACGTGATGCGCGGGGCGATCGATCAGCAGAACGATCGGCTCCGCGCCGTCGGCTACGCCTACTTCGAGCACAATCCGGACAAGACATTGCTCCCGACTCTCCTGGCGGCGGTCGCGAAAGAGAGCTCAGAGTTCGTCCGGCCGGCGCTGACGCGCGCGCTCGCCGCGTACGGCACTGAGCCGAAAGCCCGAGAGACACTGACCGGTCTCGTGATGAAGGGGCAGGCCTTCTTCCGAAGCATCGTCATCGAGGCACTCGGAGATTACAAGGCTGCCTACGCACTCGCGCCAATCGTCGAGGTCGCCAAGGTCGACGGCCCGCTGCAGGTGGATGCTGCCCTTGCACTCGGAAAGATCGGGGACAAGTCTTCGCTCGGCATCCTCGCGTCGCTCCAGCGCACGGCGCCCAAAGCGTCGCAACCAGGCATCGCCGCCGCGATCTGCCTGCTCGGAGTGAACTGTGAGTCGCATCAGCGGTATCTCTCCGAGACGCTGCGTTTCGGGATTGCGACAGTGGGGTTCCAGGAGCTGGTGAGAGCGTCGGCCTCTTCACTGGGCGCGCTGGCCGTATCGGGCCGCGAGGACGCGGCCGCGGACCTCATTCAACAGGGAGCGCCGACCCGCGATCCCGCACGCGCAGCCATCACGTTGGCGATTGGCACCATCGCGCTGCGCAATACTCCGCTAATCCTGAAGGTGCTCGAGCGCCCAGGGATGCTGGAGCCCGGCACCGATCTGCTGCGCGAGGCCTTCGACATGCTCGAAGAGGACTTCGAGGAAGAACGTTTCTTCGTCACCGTGCGGCGCGCGTACTGGCAGGCGCCCGAGGGATCGCCGGCGCGCAAAGTGGCGGAGGCTCTCATTCGAGGGCTCGACTTCTAGGTCCCACTCCGCTTCGCTCTATGGACTACAAGCAGTCCGGCGTCGACATCGACGCTGGCAACGAAGTCGTTCGGCGAATCCGGTCGCTCGCCCGGCAAACGTTCACGAGCGGCGTCCTCTCTGACATCGGATCGTTCGGCGGGCTCTTCCGGCTCGGATCCGGCCTTGCGGATCCGGTGCTCGTGGCAAGCGCTGACGGCGTGGGCACGAAGCTGAAAGTCGCGTTCATGACCGGTGTGCACGAGACGATCGGCGCCGACCTCGTCAACCACTGTGTCAACGACATCCTGGTTCAGGGCGCCCAGCCGCTCTTCTTTCTCGACTATCTGGCGACCGGGCGCCTCGATCCGGACGTCGCCGTCCAGATCGTCGAGGGGCTCGCCGCAGCCTGCCGCGAAAACGGCTGTGCGCTTCTCGGTGGCGAGACTGCCGAGATGCCGGGGTTCTACGCCGACGGCGAATACGACGTCGCGGGCTTCATCGTCGGGGTCGTGGAACGCGAGAAGCTGATCGACGGCCGGACGATCGCTCCCGGGGACACGCTGATCGGTGTCCCTTCAACGGGGCTCCACACGAACGGCTACTCGCTCGCGCGGAGAATCGCGTTCGAGGTGGCGGGGCTTGAAGCCGATTCACAGGTGCCGGCGCTCGGCACGACGATCGGGAAGGCGCTGCTGACGACCCACCGTTCGTATCTCCCGCTGATACGGCCGATTCTGGCGTCACGCGCAATCAAAGGGATGGCCCACATTACCGGCGGCGGGATCACCGAGAACCTTCCGCGGGTAATTCCCGAGGGCATGCACGCCGCCGTCGATCCCACGACGTGGAAGGTTCCAGCCATCTTCGACTGGCTTCAAGCGACGGGCCGAGTCCCGGCTGAAGACATGTTGCGCACGTTCAACATGGGAATCGGTCTCGTCCTGGTCGTGTCTCGCGATCGCGCGGCCGAGGTACTCGGGCAGATGCGGGCCGCGGGTGAACCTGGTGCGATAGCGATCGGATCGATCGAGCCGGGCGGCGCCGGCGTCGTGTACGGGCATCAGCGGCGATGAGTGCTTCTCGAAACGCTCCGCCCGGGCGCGACGAATCCAGGCCGGCGGACCGCACCATCGGCGTGCTCATCTCCGGGCGCGGCAGCAACCTTCAGGCGCTGATTGGCGCGATCGAGGCACGCCGGCTCGACGCGCGCATCGGCGTGGTGATCTCGAACCGTGCGGAAGCGGAAGGGCTGCACCGCGCGGCGGCCGCCGGGATCGAAACGCTCGTTGTCAATCACCGCGCGTTTTCATCACGCGACGAGTTCGATGCGGCTGTCGCGCGTGAGCTCAAGGCGCGGGGCGTTTCGCTCGTGTGTCTCGCCGGATTTATGCGGCTCATCGGCGCGCCGCTGCTCGATGCGTATCCCCACGCAATCCTGAACATCCATCCCTCGCTCCTCCCCGCGTTTCCCGGCGTGGATGCTCAGCGTCAGGCGCTCGATCACGGTGTGAAGGTCACGGGGGCAACGGTGCACCTCGTCACCTCCGAGCTCGATGGCGGACCGATCGTGGTTCAGGCGCCCGTGCCCGTACGAGACGACGACACGGTCGAGACCCTATCGGCGAGGATTCTGATCGAGGAGCACAAAATCTATCCTGAGGCCGCGCGGATGTGGCTCGAGGGGACCTGGAGCATTCAGGGCAGGCGCTTCGTGCCGCACACTCACCACACGCCCGGCACGAGCCGATAGGGAACGCGGCGCGCATAGTCGGCGTAGCCGTGCAGGTTCTGGCGCAGAAACGCATCCTCAAAGAAGACCCGCCGGAAGATCAGCGCTGAGTACAGCACGGCAAGACCTACCCCGATCCACGATCCCAGCGCGAGGGCGCTCAACGGTACCGAGGTGATCATCCCGGCGTACCCTGGGTGACGGATCACTGCGTACGGACCACGATCGACGACCGTGTGTCCGCGATCGTCCTGGATACGGACCACCGCAGAAAAGAATCGGTTCGCAGCCATCGAGCGGAAAACCAGGGCGAACCCCCCGGCCATTCCCACGAGGCCGACGACGCGAAGCCAGGACGGCACCGCGGTGAGGTGCCAGCGCCCGATGTCGAGGGCGCCGACGATCAGCTGACCGACGGCGAGAAGCCGAATGATTCGCAGCGCGCCTGAATCGGCGCCACGTGTCGGGGGGCGAAACCGCTCTTTGGCCAGGTCCTCCTCGATGTTGAGGAGCGCGTAGCTGACCATCACCGACCAGACCAGGATGAAGGTCCAGAGCCAGGGATCCTTCCACCTGCCCGAGATGGCCAGCAGTGGAAGTGACGGGATGAGAATCCCAAGTGCTAGACGACGCAGACGCGCTGGCATGGAGTGTTACTATTCAAATAATATATTTTGATTATTCGAAACTATCCGTGTCAGTAAGTCAAGGCCTATGTCGCCGCCGCAGTAGGTCTCAGGGTCAGGATGGCCACCTCTGGATTGCAGTTGAGGCGTATCGGCACGTAGACCGTTCCGACGCCGCGGCTCACGAAGATGGCGGTGTTGTCCTTGCGTCCCGGGCCTGCGACCACGGGAAACTTGCGCGCCGCGATGGGGCCGACGCCTGGTAGAACGATTTGTCCGCCATGCGTATGCCCGCTCAATACCAGCGGAACCGCCAGCGACGCCGCTTCAATCAACCGGGACGGCGTGTGTGCCAGCAGGATCGTGTTCGTTGATGCGCCACGAAGCAGGCGCGCGATGTCCGCGACTCGCCGCGTCCAGTACCGCACGCCCACCAGGTCGAGCGCCTCGCCGCGGACCGTGATCCTCGTTCTCGCATCGCGGAGCATGGTGACCCCGCGCGCCGCCAGCGCCGCCGGCATGTCCTTGTCATCGTCGTGATTGCCCAGGATGCCGACCACGCCGAGTGGCGCCGCCAATGAAGCGAGCGCGTCCGCGGCAGGCTGAACGTAGCGGCGATCGCCCCAGGTGACATAGTCGCCGCCCAGGACAATCAAATCCGGCTGTTCGTTGAGAATCAGTCTGGCGGCGCGCTCGACGAACTCGTGCGCCACGGTCTGGCTGCGATGGAGATCGGTGAGGAAGCCGATTCGCAGCCCCGACAAGGCGTCAGAGAGACCGGATACATTCAGCGTGCACCGCGTGAGCTCGAGCTCATGACGCTCGTAGAGATAGCCGTGCGCGCTCGCGCCCGTGGCTGCGCCGATACCGGCCGCGGCCAGCGCTTTGAGGACGTCGCGTCGGCGCACGCCCGCCAAGGCTGTGGGGGACATCCGCCGAGTATGTTAGCGTGCCCGCGGTATAGTTGGCGGATCGCGTCCTGCAACGGACGGTCTGGTGAGTTCCCATGACGATCGACGAACAGGTGACGTATCTGACGAAGGGCTGCGTGGACGTCATCCGCGCCGCCGAGCTCAGGATGCGACTCGAGCGCGCCGCGCAGACCCGCCAGCCGCTCGTGGTGAAGGTGGGCTTCGATCCGACGGCCCCGGATCTTCATCTTGGACACACCGTCCTGATTCGGAAGATGAAGCACTTTCAGGACCTGGGCCATCGCGTCATCTACGTGGTCGGGTCGTTCACGGCGCTCATCGGCGATCCAACGGGTCGATCGAAGACGCGGCCGCCTCTCACGCGTGAGGAGATCGATCAAAACGCGGAGACGTACAAGACGCAGATCTTCAAGATTCTCGATCCGGTGAAGACTGAGGTTCGGTTCAACAGCGAATGGCTCGAGGAGTTGGACAGCTACGGCTGGGTGCGACTGGCGGCGCGCTTCAACGTCGCGCAGATGCTCGAGCGGCGTGATTTCAAGAAACGCTACGAGTCCGCACAGCCGATCGCGGTGCATGAGTTCCTCTACCCGCTCGCGCAAGCCTACGATTCCGTGTTCCTGAAAGCCGACGTGGAGCTCGGAGGGACGGACCAGCTCTTCAACTTGAACGTCGGGCGCGACATCATGCCCTCGTACGATCTCGACGCGCAGATCGTGATGACGACCCCGCTTCTCGAGGGGCTCGATGGCATCGAGAAGATGTCGAAAACCCTTGGCAACTACGTCGGCGTGACGGAATCGCCGTCGGAGATGTTCGGCAAGCTGATGTCGATCTCCGACGACCTGATGTGGCGCTACTACACGCTCCTGACGGACGTCGCGCCGGACGCCATCGCGGCGAAGCGAGAGGCGGTCTCGAAGGGGACGCTGCATCCGAAGCAAGCCAAGGTCGACCTCGCGAAGACCATCATCACGGACTTCCACGGGGCAGCGGAGGCGCAGCGGGCGGCGGACGAGTTCGAGCGCCGGTTCAGTCGACGTGAAGTTCCGGAAGACGTCCCCGAGCAGCCGATGCTGCGCGGAACGACGATCGAGCATCTGCTGCTCGCATCGGGATTCGCGCAGTCAGGGAGCGACGCGTCGCGCAAAGTGCAGCAGGGAGCGGTGCGAGTCGACGGCGAGAAGTTCACCCACGTACGCGAGCCGGTGGATCGAAGCGAGCCCTTCGTGCTACAGGTCGGGCGTCAGATGTGCCGGGTCGTCGTGCTCGATGCAACGGACGTCATGGTCACGCCCTTACCGGGCGCGGAGCCCGGATCGGAGAGCTGGATCCTGATGCAGAATCGCGGTCAGGTAGACGTCGCGCACGAATCGCTGGAACGCGCCACGACGAGAGCGAAGGAGATTGCGCAGCTGTCGCGTGGACGTGTGTTTGTGTACGAGGGTCACCGGCTCAGAGAGAGTGAGTGAGCGACCGTCACGCGCGTCACTTTTGGTCCCTAGCAGCTAATCAGCGGCGCGAGCGAGCAGGCTTGAGCCGCAGCGAAAGCGCTGGCAGGTCGGGCGAATACACCATAGCAGGCTGCCGCAAGTCATGCCCCGTGGCCTCAAGACAGCGGCGCGAGCGAGCAGCCTTGAGCCGCAGCGAGCGCGCAGACGCGAGCTGCAGCGTCGGGGGTGGGGCCCCGACGCACTGAGATTAGCGAGCGCTGGCAGGTCGTGGGGGTGGGGCCCCACGACAACTGAGAGAAGTTGACAGCGCGGGAAGGGCCGCGTATATTTCAACGACGCCGAAGTGACCCGGCCAGGCGGCCGGACGATTTGCTGCCGGTTCCGGTGGCAATTTTTTTGTCCTCGGTCAGCGTTTCTTCCGAGCTCGTCCATTCCCTTCAGTCGCTCCGAGCGCGGGCCCCGACGTGGGGAACGATGCGGTATCGGCGAGCGAAACTCGCTAAAGGGCTTGACAGGGTTGGGACGCTTCTGTAGTATTGAAAGGTTCCCCTGAAGAGAATAAAGCTGACGGGGAACGTCGGCCAGATTCCGGTTCTTTGAAAACTAGATAGAACGTGCAAGCACTTTTCCGGCGGCGCGAGCCGTCGGAAGCCCGTCGAGTATCAGCGGGTGGCATCGTGGATCGTTCTGCAGCGTCCGGCTTCAACCGGACCTGGAGGGCGATCGACACGTGGATGGGTCGCAGTTCGGCCCGTTGCGTGGCGATGAACCACCTCACACTTGACGAACTGAACAACGTGAAGAGCCATATCAACAGGCGATCACGTTAAACGCGTTCGGTCGGCGCCCGCGAGGGTGTCGGCGAACCACTTTAACTTGAGAGTTTGATCCTGGCTCAGAATCAACGCTGGCGGCGTGCCTAACACATGCAAGTCGAACGCGAAAGCCCCGCAAGGGGTAAGTAGAGTGGCAAACGGGTGAGTAACACGTGGGTGACCTGCCTTCGAGTGGGGGATAACGTCCCGAAAGGGACGCTAATACCGCATGACATCCTGCTCTTG
>DATAEK010000263.1:0-10663 GCA_036258055.1 Vicinamibacterales bacterium | reverse complement strand
GTATCTCGCTCTGCACTCTCACTCCTCACGCGCGTTCACGTGCACGTCATCTTGTTATGACGACACGCACGCACGATTCGTGACATTTATTAGTTTGCCGTGGGGCCCCACCCCCACGGCCTGCCAGCGCTCGCTTCGCTCGCGCCGCTGATTTGCAATGACTATCCGCTCAGTCACGGTTCCGTCTGAGCAGCCCCACGGTGCGTGCCAGCGCTCGCTTTGCTCGCGCCGCTGATTTGCAACGACTATCCGCTCAGTCAAGGTTCCGTCTGAGCAACCCCACGGCGCCCTGCCAGCGCTTCGCTTCGCTCGCGTCGCTGACTCGGGGCGACCCACTGCGGCAGACTGCCACGTTGCGCAAATCAGCCTCAGGGCAATCTGGCTCTGCGGAGCTACGTCAACAGCAGCGCGGCAGCGTTTCTCAAGCACGTACTCGCCCGACCGCAGCGGGCACATGCATTGCGTTTAGATGTCACCGGAGAGCGAAGGAGGGGTCGCTTGGTCTGCGTCCCTCCCGCCTGCCTTCAGCGCGTAACGCGCATTCCATGCGAGAGCCGCAGACCCGTCAGCGCGAGCGTTGCTCGCGACGTGGCGAAGCCTTGCGGCTTTATCTCGGCGGCTCGATCCGGCGGCTCGGATCACGGGGAGAAGGAAGAGTGATGATGCGCTTACAGTACGTGCTTGCGGTTCTCCTGACTTTGACGTGCGCGACCGGCGTCAAGGCGCAGGAGACGACCACCGGCTCGATAGCCGGCAGGGTGACCGACGCCCAGAATCTGCCGATTCCGGGCGCGACGGTCACGATCGTTTCACCTCAGGGCGACCGGACGTTCACCACGGACTCCGACGGCCGATTCTTTGCGCCGTTTCTCACGCCCGGACAGTACGAAGTCAAAGTCGAGCTCTCGGGCTTCAACCCGATCGACCGTCCCGGGATCATCGTGCGCCTGGGACAGCGCGTCGATTTGACGCTGCCTCTGCAGGTGCAGTCGGTCACTGAGAGCGTGCAGGTCAAAGCCGAATCCCCGGTCATCGATACGACGTCCACGACGACCGGCGCGACGCTCGACAGCGAGCTGCTCAGCCGAGTTCCGGTGGGACGACGCTTCAGCGATGCGTTGTATCTCGCGCCAGGCGTCAGCAGCGGCGGACAGGTTGGAACAGCGAACCCGTCGATCGCCGGCGGCAGCGGCCTCGAGAACGCCTACGTCGTCGACGGCGTGAACATCACCAACGGCGGCTACGGTGCGCTCGGGTCGTACTCGATTGTCTTCGGATCGCTCGGCAACGGCCTGCCCTTCGATTTCATTCAGCAGGCGCAGGTCAAGACCGGCGGATATCAGGCCGAGTTCGGTCAGGCATCCGGCGGCGTGGTCAACGTGATCACCAAAAGCGGTACCAATCGCGTGGCGGGCAGTCTCTTTGCCTACTATCGCCCCGATGGCCTCGAAAGCTCGTACGATCAGGTCCAGACGATCAACGGCACCGTGAACATCACCGGCACCCGACAGGATGACTTCGGTGCAGAGTTCGGCGGGCCAATCGTTCCCAACAAGCTATTCGTGTTCGGCGCGATCGATCCCGAGTCGACCCGGACGTTCTACATCGCGCCGGACGGCTTCCCGCTGCAATCGCTCGGACCGGTGCCCCAGGATCGGCGCATCACCCCGTACGCCGCCAAGGCGACCTGGCAGATGAACGCGCAGCAACGGTTCGACGTGTCGTTCTTTGGCGACCCGGCGCATGGCAACGTCGGGCCTCAGCGCTACACGGCGCTGCTGAACCCCGATACGGCGGCGTTCAGCAGCCTGGACAAGTACGGCGGGAACAATCAGACCGTGAAGTACGAAGGGGCGCTCGGGAAAAAATGGCTGGTGGAAGCCTCGTTCGCGCGCGCAGGCAACAATCTCGTGGAGATCCCATCGGTGAACCAGTGGTCGGTCACGGATGAAACGGTCACCCCGCACCAGCCCTCGGGCGGCATCGGCTTCTACGAGGTGGGTAACGAGAGCACGAACTATCAGTACGGCGCGAAGGCCACCTATGTGATGACGAACCATCAGATCCGATACGGACTTCTCGCCGAGCACCTCGACTACGTGAACACGATCAACCGCACGGGTCCCACCTTCACGCTGCCAAACGGCGTGCAGACGAGTACCGGCGCCGAGATCGACATTCTGCCCGATGACACGTTCGGGCAGATTTACCGGGTGGTTCGCGCCAATACCAGCAACGTGCGCGACACCTCGCAGAACTACACGTCATTCTTCGTGCAGGACACGTGGACCGTCGGCTCGCATCTGACGATCAACCCCGGCCTCCGCTACGAGCACCAGCACCTGACGGGCACACTCGCGGACCTGTCGCTCGGCAACGAGTGGGCGCCGCGAATCGGCGCCACATGGGACCCCACGGGCCAGGACAAGATGAAGGTCTACGGCAGCTGGGGCTGGTTCTACACGCGCATGCCGAACGACCTGGCGGCACGGTCGCTCTCGGCCGACGCCGGCGTCAGCCGCGCGGACTACTTCGACGCCGGCCTGACGCAGCCGATACCCGACGGCGTGCTCGCGGCGGATACCACTTCGCATTTCCTGCAGCAGGGCACCTCGGCCGACGTCATCGATCCGAACGTGAAAGCGATGTACGTCAACGAGGCGATTGCCGGCTTCGAATACCAGGCCGCTCCCGGCCTCAGTGTCGGCGCGCGCTACATTCATCGCGACATTCCGCGTGTGCTCGAGGACGTGCAGCCTTTTCCAATCGTGGCGTTCGATCTGGGATTCCCCGGCACGAAGGACGTCAACTACGTGCTGACCAACCCGGGACCTGATACCGCAGTTGCGGGAGATCTGGGGGCCTCGTTCGAACAGCCGATTCACACCTACAACGCTGTGGAACTCACCGCGGACAAGCGATTCGCGAACCGATGGGCGCTGCAGGCGTCGTACCGGTACTCACGGCTGCGCGGGACCTACGAGGGGTTTTTCCGTGACGACAATGGGCAGTCGGATCCGGGCATCACGTCGCTCTTCGATTTCCCAACCAACGATCCGAGCTACACGGCGATCGGCGTGCCGCAGTTCGGCTACAGCGGCGACGTGCGGTTCCTGGGCGCGCTCGGCGCGGGGCCGCTCCCGCTCGACCGGCCGCATCAGGTCAAGGCCTACGGCAACTACAGCTTCGACATGGGCCTGAACATCGGAGCGGGCCTCTTGATCTCATCCGGCAAACCACTGACGGGGCTCGCCGCGAACCCGGTCTACAACAGCCCGGGCGAGATCCCGATTTCCGTGCGTGGCGCGGGCTTCCAGACGATCGACGGCTTCGAGACGCGGACGCCGATCCAGTACGACACGAGCGTGCACGCCGACTACCGGCTGAAGCTGAACGACAAACAGCACATCGTGCTGATGGCGGACATCTTCAACCTGTTCAACCGGCAGATTGCGCTCGACTTCGATCCCAACACCGAGACGACGTTCCTGGCGCCGAACCCGGACTTCGGCGATGCGAGCCGATTCAACCTGTCGCAGCTCGAAACGCCGCGGCAGATCCGGATCGGGGTCAGGTACGAGTTCTGAGTCAGCGGTCAGCTCTCAGCTGTCCGCGGCTGAACGGTCGGGGCTTGTGGACAGACTGATGGGCGAACAGGCGGCTTGTAGTCAGTAGCCAGCGGCGCGAGCGGCCGAAGGCGTCGAGCGCGTGTGCGCGGGGGTAAGGCCCCGCGCACATCGAGAAACGTGGGGCGGAGCCCCACGACAAACGGAAGAATGAGATATCGTCAGGCAACATCATCGTGGCCTGGCGATCCTTCGTCGCATCGGTTCTCACCTCGCTGCTGCTCACGGCCGTCCCGGCGGCGCGGCAGACGGCGGACTACCCCGAGCTGAAGCCGGTTGACGAGGCGCCACAGCAGCCGGACTTCTTCACCTTTCGCGCGCAACTGCAAGCGGCCGTGGCCCGCCACGACACGGCGGCGGTCATCGCGGTATTGAACCCCGGTATTCGCACCTCGTTCGGTGACGGCGGCGGGCCGGCAGGCTTTCGCAAGCAGTGGCGGCCCGAGGCGGCCGACAGCAAGCTGTGGGACACGCTGGGGCGCGTGCTCGCCCTGGGAGGATCGTTTCAGCAGGACGGGTCGTTCGTTGCGCCGTACACCTTCAGCCGCTGGCCGGACAGCCTCGACTCGTTCGAGCACGTGGCGATCGTTGGCGATCGGGTCAGCGTTCGCGGCGCCGCGCGTGCGGATGCGCCGGTCCTGACGACGCTCAGCTTCGTGATTGTGCCGATCGGCAGAGATGCACGTCCTGCGGCGAGTCGCGATGACCGATGGATCGCTGTGCGGCTGAAGGACGGCCGTGTCGGCTACCTCTCGTCGCAGTTTGCGCGAAGTCCGATTGACTATCGCGCCATCTTCGCGAAGACCGGCGAGCGCTGGCAGTTGATGGCGTTCGTGGCTGGTGATTGAGCGCGGCCGATCGAATTGCGTCAGCGCCGCGTGCGTCGGTTGAGCCTGTCGAGATGTTGCCGGGCTTCCCCCGCCCAGGCTGACGTCCCATCGATCTCCAGGAACCTCGTCCACGCCTCAGTCGCACGAACCGGCAGGTCGAGAGCCTCGGCTGCGAGTGCCAGGTTGAACCACGCCTCGGATCGCTTCGGATCGCGCTCGACGGCCTGTTCCGCCGCATCGCGCGCTTTCGCGGCATCATCGGGGCCGCCGCGCGCGAGATACGCGGCGGCAAGATCCGTCAGCAGCAGCGCATCAGCCGAGGAAGCCGAGAGCGGTTCGAGAATCTTTACGGCGAGATCAGGCTTCCCGGTCGTCAGGTACATCTCCGCGAGTGCACGCTGTACGGTAGCGCTCGGTCCCGAGGCTGCGGCGAGCTTTGCGACGGCCAGGGCGTTCGCGCGAACCGCCTCAGGCATCTCCTCGGTGGACACGGCGGATCGGACGACCGGCTTCAACGGTCGGTACTCAGATCCAGCAGCAAGTCGCGGCTGGAGCGGACGGAACGGGCCGGTCGAGGCGTCCAGCGTGACGACCGCCGCCGTCAGCGCTTCGAGCTGCGGCGGAGCGGGAGCCAGATTGCCAGGAACGACAGGAGGGACCGGTGCCGGCCTGCTCGCCGTGATGGATTCTTGTTGAGGTACCCTCCTGAAAGGGCCTGCGATGCGCAGCGCCAGCACGAGCGCCGCCGCAACCGCCAATCCAGCAGCCGTCCAGCGGATCCACGGCTGTCGTGAGGAGCGATTTCCCGCGTCCTCGGTTGGCCAGCGCCGCCGCTGTTCGTGAATGGTTTCGGTCAGCACGAAGTAGCAGTCCTCGCAGGTCGCGACGTGCGATTCGATATCTGAACGTTCCCTGGATGTGGCGAGACCGTCGATGTAGCTGGCAAAGAGCTCTGGATCCGGGCACGCTGTGCGGGGACCCTGGTCGTGTTGATTAGTCAATGGTGTCACGGCCTTACGCCTCAAGCACCCGGTGGTTCGACGAGTGATGCAGGGACCGCGGCCGCTGGCGCCGAGAGCGCCACGCTGAGGTCGAGGTCTCCGCGGTCCATTACGTTCTTCGCGTCTTCACTGCTGATGCCCACGGATTCGAGCGCTTCTTTCAGTCCGCGCAGCAACATATCCAAACGCCGGTAGAGCGGTTTCTGCTCGACGTGCAACGCGCGCGCGATGTCGGCGACGCCGAGACCTTCCTGGAACTTGAGCCGCAGAATCAGTCGATCCTGACCGCCCAGCGCCGTCAACGCCTGCGTCACCGCCCGCCGGATTCTGCGTCCGGCATCGTCGGTCGCGGCCGGCGGCACGTACGTGTCGGGCGCGGCACCCGGGTGCGGAAGACTGTCGAGTGCGCCCTCGTCGACACGCATCCGGCGCGCCCTGATCGGCAAACGCTCGGCGATTGCCTCGAGCTCCGCCCGAGTCAGCGCGACACTCTCGTTGGTGCGCAGCGCTTCGCACGCCTGGTCGAAGCCCATGCCGTCACGAACGACGAGCATCTCGAGCCGCGTGGCCACCGGACCGAGGCGGCGCGCTTCGGCGGACGGGCGCCACTTTCCCCACTGTCGATCGCGATAGTCGAGGAACAAGCGCTGAATGACGACCGTCAAGTACGTGCGCAGGCTGCTGCGCTGCTGGAAGCGGCGCAGAATCTCGTATTCGTGGTCGATCAACCGGAGTTTCACCTCGGCCGCGAACTCGTCGGTTTCGTCGGCGTTGACGCGGTGCCGGTGACAGACGAAGCCGATGACCCCTTCGATGACGTCGAGGTTTTCGACGAAGAGTTGCTCCAGATCGGACACCGACTGGGACGTCACGCTGCCCGCGGCATCGCGTTTCGTGACCAGATGCAGCCGCTGCGACGGGCCCTTGGCAGCCATGGCGGAGGAGTGGCGGAGCGCACCGGGATCACCGAATGGTCGGTGGGCCCGCAAATGCCGGCTCTGTCCGGCGGCGAACTCCAGAACGCGATTATTCATCAGCCGTCTGTGCCGGGCAACCGGCGAGTAACAAGCGCCCAACCTTTTCCCCCGTCCAGGAGTTAGACGGACATCACGCCGGTCTTCCCAGATCGCCCCTGGATGCGTCCCCCCTGGAGGCCTGAAACCCCGCCGGAGGTCCGTCTCTGTTCACGGCACACGGCTTCATACGGATGCGGTCAGAGGCGGAGGTGGCTCATGGCGGTCCGAATTCAGATACAACAGGCGATGCTGACGATTGTCCTTCTCGGAGGCGCGGTCACGCTCGTTGCCGAACAGCCCTGCCCCCCACAATTCCAGAACATCCGGACGACGGAGCGTGACGTTCGGCTGGCGGTAGCGTCGTGCTTCGAACGCTCCATCACCTGCCGGGGCCTGATCGAGACGATCGAGGCATCCGCGACGATCGTCTACGTGAAGACTGGCTGGTGCAGGTCCACGAGGCCATCCTCTTGCCTCAACTTCATGGCGAACGGCGTGGAGGTGTATCGCTATCTACGTGTGACGCTGGATCCGGCCCTGCGAGGTGACACCGTGATCGCGGTACTTGGCCACGAACTCCAGCACGCCGTCGAGATCGTCCGGGCGCCTGAAGTTACGGGGACGGACACGATGCGGGCGCTCTTCGAGAAGATTGGTTATCGCCTCCACTCGTACAGCGGCTTCGACGAATGGGAGACCGTTGAGGCCAGGCACACCCATGACGTGGTCTGGGACGAGCTGAAGCAGGCGCGCAAGGCGCTCTTGCAGGCGAGGCGCTGAATGCGGAGGGGCGGAAGAGAGGACGCGGCGCGCCAAGGCCGCGTCCTCTCTCGAGTCGTTATCGCTGCTGTTGCTGCTGGGACGTGGTGGTCTTCTTGCCGAGCTCCGCTTTGAGAACCTCGACCGCTTTTTCGATCTGCGCGTCGCGTCCCTTGACGAAGTCGGCCGGCGTGTTGTCGACGAGTACGTCAGGCGGCACACCGTAGTTCTCCATGTTCTGTCCGGTCACCGTCCAGACGCCACTCCCTGGAGTGCGGATCGCGGAGCCATCGAGCAGCGTGTAGGAGCCGGTCCCGATGACGGCGCCCATCGTCGGTACGCCGACGACCTTGCCGAGTCCGAGTGCCTTGAAACCGGCCGGGAACATCTCGGCATCAGAGGCCGAGCGCTCGTTCTGCATCACGACCATCGGCCCGTAGAAGTTCTGGGGCCGTGCCTGCTGGAAGCCGGCGTCGCGGCCGATCGTGTACTGATACTGCCGGCCCGCGAGGATACCCAGCAGCTCTTGATCGATGCCGCCGCCGCCGTTGAAGCGCTGGTCGATCACGAGCGCCTTCTTCGTGCGATTCGCGGCGAGATCCAGCTGGAACTGCCGGAGCGAGGGTGCGTCCATGGCGCGGATGTGCAGGTAGCCGATGTCGCCATTGCTCAACTTCGTGACCATGTCACGCCGATCGCCGACCCACTTCGCGTACTGCAGGTCAGTCCAGGCGCTACCGGCAATCGGCGAGATGGTGACTTCCCACGCGCCCTCTTTTGCCGGCTTGTCGTTGACCATGAAGTGGAACTTCGTTCCGGCGGCGAGCGTGAAGTGCTGCCAGTAGTTCTCCGTGGTCTTCAGGTCGTGGCCGTCGACCGAGACCAGGTAGTTGCCTTCCTTGATCTTCAAGTAGTCGTGATCGGCGGGACCGTCCTTGTAGACGTGTCCGATCTTGTAGAACCCGGAGGCGTCGGCGACGACGTCGAAGCCGGGGTAGCGCGTCTGGATCGAGCGCTGGTTCCCGGGGGGCCCGCCGCTGACGCCCGTGTGGGACGCATTCAGCTCCCCAATCATCATCATCATGACGGTGTGGAGCTCGTCCTCGTCGACGAGGTAGTCGAGCAACGGCTCGTATGTCTTCTTGGCGACCGCCCAGTCCGCGCCGTGCATCTTGGCGTCGTAGAACCGGTTCTTCATGATCCGCCAGCCCTCGTTGAACACCTGCGCTCGGAGCGCCTTGTGATCGACTTCGAGGTTGGCGGTGTAGGTCACCTGCCGCGCGGTCGGCGTATTGCCGGTTGGCTCCTGGGTGTCCGTCGCTCCAGCACCACGTCCACCGCGTCCTCCGCGCCCACCATTCGTGGGGGCCGCTGCCTGTGCCGCGCCGGCGCCGCCTCCGGCGTTGTTGTTGAGCGTCGCGGCGTAGAGGCCGGTGCCCGATCGGAAGTAGAGCGTGCGGCCGTCGCGCGCGAAGACCATGTTGCCGCCTCCGCTGAACCCGCCGGCGCCGCCGCGTCCACGTCCGCCGCCGCCCGCCGGGGCGCCCGCCGTTTGCGGCGCGGGCGGCACGCGTGTCTGCTGGCCGCTCTCGACGTTGATGATGTAGATGCCGGCGTTCGAATCGGCGCCGGCGTCGCCGCCGCGCCCGCCACCAGCTGCGCTCGCGGCCGTCAGCGCGATCGAGTGGCCTTCAGGCGTGGGCGTCAGCCCGCCCACGGCCGTGCCCGGCACCGCGAGACGCCGCGCCCGGCGGGGCATGCCCTGCCAGTCGATCCGGACTTCAACGGGCTGCGCCGCCGCGCCCGCTCCACCGCCGCGCCCCGCGTTCTGGCGAGCCGCCGCTTCGGCCGCGAGGCCCTGCGCTTCGTTGTCGATGTCGCGGTTCATCGGATCGCGATCCTGATCGCGCAGCGACGTCACCCACAACTCCATCGTGGTGTTGATGCCGCCCTGGGTGGCGATGCCGTTGCTCGCGCCTTCGACCGACACGAACGCGATGTAGCGGCCGTCGGCAGTCCAGACGGCGTTGCTCTCGGAGTAGAGCAGGCTGTCGTCGGACACGTGACGTTCTTCGCCGCCGGCGATCGGCACGATGTAGACGTGCGAACGCAGTGTCCGATCCTGCTTCGAGATGGCGATCCACTTGCTGTCCGGTGACACCGACACCGAGCCGATGCGGCCGATGTCGCTCGACGAGATCGTCGCGGTCTTGCCATCGGCGACGCTGTAGCCGTACAGCTTCTTGTCCGCGGCCGTGTAGAGCAACGATTTCGAGTCGGGCGTCCAGACGAGCGATCCCTTCTCGGTGTCGAGATCCGAGATCTTCTTCGGGGCCGTGCCCTCGGGATCCGAGATCCACACCTCGTCGCGTCCGGAACGGTCGGAGACGAACGCGATCGACTTGCCGTCTGGCGACCACTTCGGCATCTGGTTTCTCGAGGCCATCTTGTCCGGGGCGAGGCGCGTGATGTCTCCGCGATCGGTCGCAATTGTCAGGATCTGTCCGCGCACCGAAATCGCGGCGCGCCGTGCCGACGGCGAGAGATCGAAGCTGTCCACGTCGTTCGACACGCTGTCGATGTCCACTTCGTTTTCTTTCTCGTCAGTGGAGACATCGAGTTTGATCTCGCTGGTCTTGCCGGTGGCGACGTCGAGTTTCCAGATCCCGAAGTTCTCTTCGTAGACGATGACCTTGCCGTCGCTCGAGATGGACGGCCAGAACAGGCTGCCGCCCGTGTGCTTCGTGACCTGCACGGGCTGGCCGCCCTTGGACGGGATCTTGTAGATGTTGTTGACGCTTCTGCGGATTTCGACACTGCCGGGCTTCACGCTCTTGTCGTTCGGCAACGGATCCGCGACGAAATAAATGGCATCGTCGGCGCCCCACATCGGCCAGTAGCGGTTGTAGTGCTCGTCGGCCAGCAGCTGGTTGTAGGTCTTGTTCGCGACGTCGGCGATCCAGAGGTCCGCCGCGTAGCTGCCGCGATAGTGCTGCCGTGACCAGACGGCAGGATGGCGATTGAAGACCAGCGACTTGCCGTCGGGCGAGTAGCTGCCCCAGAAGCCCCAGTCGACGGGCAGCGGCTTCTCCAGTCCGCCGTCGATGTTGACCTCATAGAGCGTCGCGACGCTCGGAAACGCCCCATCGCCGCGCGCCGATCTGAAGACGACGTTCAGGGAATCACGCGACCAGGCGACGACCTCGTCATTGCCGGTATGGAACGTCAGGCGCCGAGGTGCGCCGCCACTGGCGGGAACCACGAAGACGTCATTGTTGCCGTAGCGATTCGAGGAGAACGCGATCCATTTGCCGTCCGGCGAGAAGCGGGGATAGATCTCGCGTGCGCGGTTGTCGGTAACCCGCTGGACGCTGGAGCCGTCTTCGTTGGCGACCCAGATGTCGCCGAGATAGCTGAATGCGATCTTGCCC
>DATAEK010000253.1:0-4628 GCA_036258055.1 Vicinamibacterales bacterium | reverse complement strand
GGCGCCACCGCGACATTTCGTGGCCGGCAGCGCCTCCGGCTCGGATGGGGCGCGTGCGCGCAACGCCAAGTGCTTGCACTGGCGCGCGATGCGCAGAGCTCTCCTGGCAAACGACCTGGGATGGAGACTTGCACGTCGCGTGTGCGGAGATTCCCTCCCCACTGTTCAAGACGAAAGCTCCGACGAAAAAGAGGACAACATGACCCGTCCACACGATGAGATCAAAAGGGACATCCTCCCGATACCCGACGCAGCACACGTCGGGTTGACGACCTACGATGCGAGGGATCCGAACACGAAATATCCGCCGATCAAGCCGCTTCGCCCGCCAGCCGGCGCACCGAACGTGATGATCGTGTTGATCGACGACGTCGGGTTTGGCGCATCGAGTGCCTTCGGCGGCCCCTGCAATACCCCCAACTTCGAACGGCTCGCCAAAGGCGGCCTCAAATACCTTCGCTTCCACACGACCGCGCTCTGCTCGCCCACCCGCCAGGCGCTCTTGACCGGGCGCAACCACCATTCGGTCGGGATGGGCGCCATCACCGAGATGGCGACCTCGGCGCCGGGCAACTGCAGCATCCGCCCGAAGAGCAAGGCGCCGGTCGCCGAGATCCTCAAGCTGAACGGCTACTCGACCGCGCAGTTCGGCAAGTGCCACGAAGTCCCCGGTTGGGAGGTGACGCCGGTCGGGCCGTTCCATCAGTGGCCGACAGGCTCGGGCTTCGAACATTTCTATGGATTCGTCGGCGGCGAGGCGAACCAGTACTATCCCGGCCTCTACGAGGGGACGAGGGCCGTCGAACCTCCGAAGACACCCGAGGAGGGGTACACGCTCACCGAAGATCTCACGAACCGCGCGATCACCTGGGTGCGGCAGCAGAAAGCGCTGATGCCTGACAAGCCGTTCTTCGTCTACTTCGCGCCCGGCGCGACGCACGCGCCGCATCACGTGCCGAAGGAGTGGTCGGACAAGTACAAGGGCAAGTTCGACAGCGGGTGGGACAAGCTGCGCGAGGAGACATTCGCGAGGCAGAAGAAGCTCGGGGTGATCCCGCAGAACGCCGAGTTGACGGCGCGTCACAAGGAAATCCCAGCCTGGGATGAGATGCCCGCGGCGCTCAAGCCAGTGCTTGCCCGCCAGATGGAAATCTACGCCGGATTCCTCGAGCAGGCGGATCACCACGTCGGCCGTCTCATTGACATGCTCGAAGACCTGAAGATCATCGATGACACGCTGATCTATCTGATCATCGGCGACAACGGGGCCTCGGCTGAAGGGACGCTGAACGGCTGCTTCAACGAGTTGACCACGTTGAACGGCATGCCGGACATCGAAACGCCCGAGTTCCTCCTGAGCAAGATCGACGACTTCGGGACGCCGAACGCCTACAACCACTACGCCGTCGGCTGGGCCCACGCGATGTGCACGCCCTACCAGTGGACCAAACAGGTGGCGTCACATTGGGGCGGCACGCGTAACGGCACCATCGTGCACTGGCCCAACGGCGTGAAGGGCAAAGGCGAGATGCGCACGCAGTTCCATCATGTGATCGACGTAGCGAGGACCATCCTCGACGTAGCGGGCCTTCCCGAACCGACCATGGTCAACGGCATCACTCAGGCACCGCACGAGGGCGTCAGCATGGCGCCGAGCTTTGCCGATCCGAAAGCGCCCGAGACGCACGAGGTGCAGTACTTCGAGATGTTCGGGAATCGAGGCATCTACCATCAGGGCTGGACGGCTGTGACCAAGCATCGCACGCCGTGGAAAGCCGATCAGCCGCCGCCGTTCGAGACCGATGTCTGGGAGCTGTACGGCCCGGACGACTGGACGCAGTCGAAGAACATCGCCGCTCAGAATCCCGAGAAGCTGGCGGAGCTTCAACGGCTCTGGCTGATGGAAGCCGTGAAATACAACGTCGTGCCGCTCGACGACCGTGGCTTCGAGCGCGTCAATCCGGACATCGCCGGCAGGCCTCAGCTCATTCAGGGCAACACGCAGCTGCTCTTCGCGGGTATGCGCGTCTCCGAAATGAGCGTGCTCACGCTGAAGAACAAATCGCACTCGGTGACGGCCGAGATCACCGTTCCTCCGAAGGGCGCCAAGGGCGTGATCATCACGCAGGGAGGATCGGTCGGCGGTTGGACGCTGTACGCAAAGGACGGGAAGCTGAAGTACTGCTACAACTTCTTCGGCATCGAGCACTACTTCGCCGAAGCCGGCACGCCGATTCCGTCGGGCAAACACCAGGTGCGGATGGAGTTCAAATACGACGGCGGCGGCCTCGCCAAGGGCGGCGACGTCACGCTGTACTACGACGGGAAAGCGGTTGGCAAAGGAAGAGTCGACAAAACCCAGCCGATGGGCTATTCCGCCGATGAGGCGTGTGACGTCGGCGCCGACAGCGGCTCGCCGGCGTCGCCCGACTATGGTCCGCAGGGCAACGCGTTCAGTGGCGAGATTCACTGGGTGCAGATTGACATCGGCACCGACGATCACGATCACCTGATCACGCCGGAAGAGCGCTTCCAGTTGGCGATGGCGCGACAGTAGGCGAGATCCGCGCGCGTGCCGGCCGGCATTCTGCGCGCGCCGTGACGGACGATAGGCCGCGACAAGTCTGGAGCCGTGGAACAGCGTGTCCACGGCTCCGCTCGATGCAAGCCCACCGTTGAGCCGGCTGTGTCGATCCCGTCGTTCAGAACGGCGGAACTATCGCCGCTGTCGATCCGGCCGCAGCACCACATCGATCACGAGCGGGAAGTGATCGTGGATCCCAGTCTGCGGATCGCGCATGACATCGATGACGCGCATGCGTGCGGCGACGAGTTCGGCATACGACATCGTGGTGGTGTCGAGCACGAACTGATTGACGCTGGCGAGCACGCTGTCGCTGTAGAAGATGCGATCGAGAATCCCCGGCTGGAACCGATCCAGGTCGTTGCGCCAGGTATAACGGTCGGATCTCGAGGCATTGTGGCGAGGCCGAGCATCGGTCAGTGCCGTGTGGTCCCAATCGAGTCCGCCGGTCGGGGCGCCGGCAGCGGTGTAGGCCGCTTTACCCCTGACAATGGCATCGACGAACAAGGTAGCGCCGGCGATGGCGTTGAAATCGCCGAGGACGATGAATGGCGTTCCGGCGCGCAGCGGAATCGCGCCGCCGCCGGCCTTGGCCTCACGGATCGTGCTCACGATCAGCTGCGCCTGTTGCCGCCGCAGCGCCACGGCCTCGGGGTGATCCGACGACTGGAAGTGCGCGCAGATCACGTAGAGATTGGTCGCCGGCGCATTGATCAGCGCAATCGCGTGTCCGCGCGGCCGCTCGCCATCGTCCACCTGGCCTTCGCCGCGAGCGGCGAGGTTGAAGCGCGACAGGATGACCGTGTCCACCGCACCATGAGCCTGCCAGGTCTTGCCCTCGGGAAGCGGCAGGATGTGATTGACGAGATCAGCGCTGCGCGCAACGCTCGCCGTGACTTCCTGTAAACACACCACGTCCGGCTTCAGCGCCTGCAGGACCCTGGCGAACTGCGCCGGCCGATTCGCGCCAGCCGCATCGACGACCTCGCCATCCCGCGGAAAGATGGAGTCGCGATAGACGTTCCAGGTCAGCACGCGAATCGCCGCGTCCGTTGGTTTGTCGAGAAATCCGTGCGCCGGCTGGGCGGCGAGAAGGGCCGCGCCCCAAAGAACCGCTGCCGTCAACAGTGCGAGCAGCGGACGGATCGGGTTGTTCCGCAGTCCAGCCGTCAGTACCAGGCGCGAACGCATGCAATCGATCTAAAGGTGGCTTTGCCGAGCTTCGGTAACCGGCTGCGCCAACCATCCCCCGGCACCAGCGAGAGCCAGCGCGAACGCGCGCGAGATGTGCCGACGAGCTGCGAACATGTGATGTCCTCCCAATCCTGACAACGGAGAACCACTGGCAGAAACGTCATGTGTGTTGCTGACGCTCTCAGGCAGCGGACAGCCGGCAGCGGACAGCGTCGAGCCTCAGTGCTTCGTCGGGTACGGATATCCCTGCGCCAGGGCCGCGTCGAGCGCGCGGTCGTGGCCATAGATATCTTCCGTGAAGAACACGACGCCTTCCGAATTGATGTGCACGGTGTCGTAGAACAGCACGACCGTGAGCGGCTGCTTGAGGTTGACGCGCGTCGGACGCTCGCCCTGCATCGCCGCATCAATCTTGGCGCGCGGCCACTCAGGGTTGTCGCGCAGCACCCACTCGGCAAAACGCGCGGGATCCTCGAGCCGGATGCAGCCATGACTGAAGTCGCGGCGGGCGCGCGAGAACAGCTGCTGCGCCGGCGTCCCGTGCATGTAGACGTTTTCGGAGTTGGGGAAGATGAACTTCGCCAGGCCGAGGGAGTTCGACGGGCCGGGCCGCTGCCGGAGATGCAACTTGCCGGACACGACGGCCGCCAGGTTCTCCTGCGTCACCGGCAGTGCCTGCGCGTTGTCGTCGCCACTCGCGACGATCTCCAGCGCCTCGCGGTTGAAGTACGCCGCATCTCTCCTCGCGTGCGGAATGATTTCCTTCACCGTGATGCCATACGGCGGGTTCCAGTACGGCCGGAAGATCACGTACTCCATCTGCTCGACGAAAATCGGCGTGTGGTGATTG
>DATAEK010000248.1:0-5772 GCA_036258055.1 Vicinamibacterales bacterium | reverse complement strand
GATCACGGCGATCGGCGCGGTCGCCATCGAGACGCTGTCACGCGTCGCGAGTTTCGCATCCGGGTTCATTCCGGCGAACATCGGGGCGCTCGAAGCGTCGAGCCTCGCCGCGGTCACCGCCGTTGGCGCGGTCGGGGGTGGCGCGGCGCTCGCGCTGACGCGCCGCCTGCGCGGGCTGTTCTGGGCCGGCGTGGGGTTGGCGATCTATCCACGCTCCGCCCGGTCCACGCTCACTGAACCGGCCGCCGACAAGCGGCAGGGTGAAACGGCCGATACGCTGGTTTACGTTCCAAATGCTCCGTCAGTATCGGTGCCGGCATTCGCAAAGTTGGCAGGCCTCCCAATTCTCGAGCGCGTCGTGCGCCCCGCGGTGCGGGCGGGCTACTCCCGCATCATCGTCTGGGCGCCCCAGCCGGCTGGCCGTACCCAGCTGATACGGCGGCTGCGCGGGCTCGCGAGCGAGACGGGCGCCGGAATCGAGGTGGCGACGGTCGAGCGCGAATGGAAGACCGCTCTTGAATCACTACCGCAAGCTCAGAGCGTCACTATCATCGGGGCCGGTACGGTAGTCTCGCCGGCGCTCCTGCGCGCCGCCCGTGAGCTGCCGGCCGAAGCGGGGCGGAGTCTCGACGTCGCCGCCGGTCAGGCGTGGCCCGAAAGCGGCGTAATCCGGATGACCGCCGGCGATGCCCGTGATCACGAGCTGGTTGCGCGAGAACTGGCCGCGCGTCACGTGCCGCCGTTCTCACAGCCGTCGGGCGTCGCTGTGTCGAACGGCCTTGCGATGCTCGCGATCCGAATGGGAACTCCGGCGGACCTTGGCGCCGCGGAGCAGACGATCCGGCGTTCGAGCTACAAGGATACTGATGCGAAAATCGCGCGGTTCAATCGCCGCATTTCGCTGCCGATCAGCGTGAAGCTGATGTCGACGCCGCTCACCGCCAACCAGCTCTCGGTGATGCTCGTCGCCATCGGCTTCTACTCGGCATGGCTCTTCAGCCTCGGGCATTACTGGACGGGCGTTCTCGCCGCGTTTCTGTCATTGGCGGCGAGCGTGCTCGACGGCTGCGATGGTGAGATCGCCCGACTGAAGTACCAGGAATCCGCGCTGGGGTGCTGGATCGAGACTTTTGGCGACTACTCCTACTACCTCGCAATCTTCGTCGGGCTGACCATCGGTGCCGTGCGCCAGACGCACTGGGACGGGTTCTATGGGCTCGGAGCGATCGCGCTCGCGGGTACCTTGCTGTCGTTCGGGATCCTGATCTTCCTCCGTTCGCGGATCACCGGCGGGCGGCCGGAAAAGCTCCACGCCTTGGCCAAAGCGCGATTCAAGTCCGAAGCGACGTTCTGGTCCCGCCTCGTCTGGCGCATGTCGTTCGTCGCGACGCGTGCCGCCATGCCCTACGGCATCATGGCATTTTCACTCGTCTACGCGCTGCCGGGAATTGTCGTCCTCGCCGCGATCGGTGGGAACGTCTACTGGATCAGCCTCGTGATGAAAATGCGCCACCTGCTCGGAAGCGCCGAGGCCGTGGCGGCGTAAGCAACGAGGGTGCTTCGCGATTACGTGGCGTCGGCTTCCTCGAGTCGGTACTTGCGAATCCGCAGGTGGAGCTGCGTGCGGGAACCCGAGCCCGCGCGCGGCTTTCGCCTTGCTCGTCGAGGAACAGAACGTCGCCGGGGCCAACCCGCCACCCAAGATCGACTTCTGAGTCAATCAACAGATGCCCCGGCCTCCGCAGTAGGTTGAGTCAAACCTGCGCGCGACGAGCGACGGCCCTTTTATCTGATAAGTGATTCGGCGCACCCGAAAGTGTGTCGAGTATGGCTCGTTCGAGTACGGGAGCGTGAAACCGCGCAGATCGACAACCATTCGCTCACGAACGGTGGTAAAAGATCTCGTACCCTCGGATCGAGCCTCGTCGAGCGTCGGGGCTGAAGCAGTCGACATGCACAGCACACAGCCAGCAGGGCGATCGGCGCGAACGCTCGGTGCGCTCGCCACGGCTGCCGTGCTGCTCTCGTGTCCTCCCGCACTTGCGCTGAAGCCCTCGCTCGAGCTCCAGCAGTACGGTCACTCCCCACGGCTGCTTGGAGACGGATTCATCAAGGGGATCATTCGGGCGATAACTCAGACGCCTGACGGGTACCTGTGGTTGGGAACCGACCTGGGCGTGTTTCGCTTCGACGGTGTCAGAGCGGTCGCGTGGACGCCGCCACGCGGCGATCGACTCCCTAGCGCTCTCGTCACCGCCCTTGTCGCGGGACGCGACGGCACGCTCTGGATCGGAAAGTCTCAGGGGCTGGTGAGTTGGAACAACGGGCAGTTGACCCACCACGCAGCGTTGTCGAACATGCAGATAACCGCGCTCCTCGAGGATCGGAGCGGAACGATCTGGGCAGGCACTACCGCGACCGGCCCGGCGAAGCTCTGCGCGTTTGCAACTGCCACCGCAACGTGTTTCGGCGGGGATGGAACGCTTGGCGAGTTCGTGTGGTCACTGGCTGAAGACCGTGCGGGAAACGTTTGGGTCGGCGCCCGCACCGGCCTCTGGCGATGGGCCCCCGGTCCGCCGTCTCGCTATACGTCCGAGCCAATAGTGCCGAACATTCGGTTGACGCGGGCCTCCGGCACTGCCGCCGTCACGGTCGTCATTTCCGATCGCGTTCGCGACATCGGGCCAGATGGCCGCTCGAGTGAAGCGATTCGGGGCCTACCGTCCAGGATCTCCGCCACGACCCTTTTCCGCGACCGCGACGGCGCGCTCTGGATTGGCACGAAGGCGCACGGCGTCGCGCGCGTGTACGACGGGAAGGTAAGCGTATTCACGCACGTCAACGGTCTCTCAGGCGATCAGGTGAACGCGTTCTTCGAGGACCGCGAAGGGACGATGTGGATCGCCACGGCCGACGGCTTGGATTCCTTTCGTCAACTGCCGATCGTAGCAATGGCCCTGGCCGGCGGTTCCTCCGCCACGACCAACCCAGTGTCGATAGTCGCCGCGCCTGATGGCAGCATCTGGATCGGCAGCGACGACGGGCTTCACAGATGGCGCGACGGGCGCGTCACGAGCTATCGAACCCGAACTCACCCTGACCTGCCGGCCGATGCGATCCAGTCACTCGCCGCGGATGAACGTGGCCGGATATGGGTGACGGGGGGCGGTCGATTGGCGATGTTCGACAACGGCCACTTTACGTCAGTCCCGGCACTCCATCTAGGGCCGGTCTATGCGATCGCCGGCGACGGCCGTGGCGGCGTGTGGGTGAGTTCGTTTGATCAAGGTGTCGTGCATGTGGTCGGCGGCAAGGTCGTCGAGCGGATGTCATTCCAGGAAGGCGGAGGCGGAATGGGAGGATCCGGCCTCGTGCCGGATTCCAGTGGCGGCGTCTGGATCGCGCTGATCCGGGGAGTGCTGGTACATTTTCGCGGTGGCCGGATTCTTCAGAGACTGACGCGCCGCGACGGGCTGGGTGAAGGGTACCTCGTGAACCTTCAGCGCGATTCGGACGGGGCACTGTGGGCGTCGACGGAGGGCGGTTTCAGCCGGATCGTCGACGGGCGCATCGCCACGATGACCACCGCCAACGGATTGCCGTGTAACGAGGGGCAATGGATCATCGAGGATGATGCTGCGTCGTACTGGCTGTATATGCGTTGCGGGCTGGTGCGCATTGGGCGATCCGACATGCGCGCCTGGGCCGCCAATCCGCAGCGGAGGGTCGAGGCCGCGACGTTCGACCGCAGCGACGGAGTCCGTCTGTCTGGCGTCAACAAGATAGAACGGCCGGTGGTCGCGAAGTCGGCGGACGGAAGAATATGGATGATCTATCCTGGGATGCTCGGCCTGATCGATCCAGCCAACCTGCCCAGGAACGCGATTCCGCCGGCAGTCCACGTCGAGCAGATCACCGCCGACGGGACCACGTTCGAAGCGGCGCCGCGTTTGCGGATCCATCCCAACGTGCGCGATCTTCGCATCGACTACACCGCTACCAGCCTGGCGGCGCCGGAAAAAGTCCAGTTCCGTTTCAGACTGGAAGGGCAGGACCCAGATTGGAGGGGTGTCGTCAACCAGCGCACAGTGCACTATTCGAATCTCCGGCCGGGTGACTACAGGTTTCACGTCGCGGCGGCCAACAACAGCGGCGTGTGGAACGAGCAGGGTGAGGTGCTCGAGTTCTCGATCGCGCCGGCGTATGACCAGACGAACGCATTCCGCGTACTGTGCGCGGTGGCGGTCGCAGCCGTCTTCTGGACGGCCTGGCGGCTCCGCGTTCAGCGACTGGCGCGGCAACTCGAGCTGACGCTGGACGCGCGCGTGGCCGAGCGCACGCGTATCGCCCGTGAACTGCACGATACGCTACTCCAGAGTGTTCAGGGCCTTCTGCTGAAGTTCCAATCGGTGTTGAAGCTGCTGCCTGACCGGCCGATCGAGGCGCAACAACGACTGGAACGGGCACTCGATCAAGCCACGGACGCCACGACACAGGCCCGAGATGCTGTCCAAGGATTGCGGTCCGCGGCAGCGGAAACCGATGATCTCGTCCCGGCGATCAGAAATTTCGGATTGGAACTCGCATCCGACAGCACGACGAGCATCGAGGTCGACAGCAGGGGCGCGCCTCGGGCGCTGCGGCCAATCGTGCAACTCGAGGTCTACCGGATTGCCGTCGAGGCCTTGCGCAACGCGTTTCAACATGCGCACGCCCGTCGTATCCGGGTGGAGATTCGCTTCGACGACCGTCACTTTCGTCTCCGTGTCGCCGACGACGGCCGCGGTATCGACGAACGCGTGATCCGCCGTGAGCCGCCTCAAGGACATTTTGGGCTGAACGGTATGCGCGAGCGCGCGGAAGGCGTCGGCGGGCGCCTCGACATCTGGAGCAAGCTCGATAGCGGGACGCGACTCGATCTGAGCATACCCGTCGGTGCTGCATACGACGCGGTTCCCCGTCGGTTCTCATGGGTTCGGCTGCGGTTCCGCACACCCACGGCGCGGGATGACCGCATGGACGTATGAGCTCCGATTCCGACGCGATCCGGATTCTGACGGTCGACGATCATCCAGTGCTGCGTGACGGCATTGCCAGCCTGATCGCCGATGAATCCGACATGTTGATCGCCGGCGAAGCCGCGAACGGCCGGGAAGCAATCGAGCAGTTTCGACGGCTCCATCCCGATGTCACCTTGATGGACTTGCAGATGCCGGAGATGAACGGGCTCGACGCGCTGACCGCTATTCGCGCCGAGTTCCCTGAGGCGCGCATCATCGTGCTCACGACCTACACGGGCGACGTCCAGATCCTGCGCGCGCTCAGAGCCGGTGCCTTTGCGTACTTGCTGAAAAGCTTGCTGCGCAAGGAGCTGCTGACCACGATCCGTGCCGTCCACGCGGGAAAGAAAGCGCTGTCTCCTGAGGTTTCGTTCGAATTGGCCGAGCATGCGGTCGACGCCGCGCTGTCGCCCGGGGAGGTCCGCGTCCTGCGTCTCATCGCCCAGGGCAAGTCGAACCGAGAGATTGCCGCGCACCTTTTGACGACCGAAGACGCAATCAAAAACCACGTCAAGACCATCCTTTCGAAACTGGACGCGAACGATCGCACACACGCGGTCGTAATCGCGCTGAAGCGAGGCATCATCGAGTTGTAGTCGAACGGGACAGTCGGTCTGCCGACGCTAGCAATTAGGATGCGCGTGGAGGCCACACCCACGTGCGCGCAACTTCACCGGCGCGCTGTCGCGCTTCTCTCGGGCGGCTCGGTCGC
>DATAEK010000244.1:0-2555 GCA_036258055.1 Vicinamibacterales bacterium | reverse complement strand
CGCCGCACCGGCGGCGCGCTGCCCGGCACGTCGACCCTGCTGTCCGTCACTTTTCCGTCCAGCTCGGTGGGTCCGGATGCCTAATAAATGGATGCGCATCGCGCCGGCGTCGATCGCGATTGGGCTCGCGGTCCTGTCGGGGATCTGCCAGCCGGCGGCGGCGCAGGAGGTCCGGGCCAGAGCTCCAGTCGAGATTCCACGAGTGCAGCACCCGCCGCGCCTCGAGGACTATCTGCAACCAGGGCCAGCCGCGACAGACAACGGTTCAGCCCCAGCGGAGGCGCCGGTCGAACGGGGTGTGCGAGTCGAGGGTTTCCTGCAGCGCGACCCGGGTGATCTGACGCCCGTCAGCGAGCGCACCGAAGCCTATCTCTCGTACGACGCGGACAACTTCTACGCGATCTTCGTGTGTCGTACGTCGGATCCTTCGACGATCCGTGCGCGCATGGCTCGGCGCGAAGCGATGTTCTCGGACGATTACGTCGCGCTCTTCCTCGATACCTTTAACGATCACCAGCGCGCGTACGAGTTCTTCTCGAACCCGCTCGGCATCCAGGCGGACGGGATCTCGACCGAAGGCCAAGGCGACGACTTCAGTTTCGACACCGTTTGGCGCTCGCGCGGCCGCCTGACGGCGACCGGCTACGTCGTGTGGATGGCGATCCCGTTCAAGAGTTTGCGGTTTCCCCCAGCGAGCGGTCCGCAGACGTGGGGGATCGCGGTGCTGCGTGGGATTCCGGTCAATAACGAACAGTCGTTCTGGCCGGGCATCACCCGCAAGATCTCAGGGTTCGCCAACCAGTTCGCGGACGGCCACGGCGTGCAGGGTGTATCGCCAGGACGCAACCTCCAGTTCATTCCCTATGCGACGTTCACCGGTGCGCGCTTCCTCGACGGGGCGATTTTCGAGCGCGACGCCTCCGCGCGCGGCGGTATCGACGCGAAGGTCGTCGCGCACGATGCGGTGACGTTCGATTTCACCGCTAACCCCGATTTCAGCCAGGTGGAGTCCGACGAGCCGCAGGTCACCGTCAACCAGCGGTTCGAAGTGTTCTTCCCCGAGAAGCGTCCGTTCTTTCTCGAGAACGCCGGTTACTTTCAGACGCCGATCACGCTGTTCTTCTCGCGGCGCATTCGAGACCCGCAGGTCGGCGCGCGGGCGACCGGGAAGATGGGGGGCTGGGCCGTCGGCGCGCTGGCGATCGACGATCGGGCACCCGGGCATTCGGTCGATCCGGAGGATCCGCTGTACAGCGATCGTGCCGCGAACGCCGTCGTCCGCGCGCGGCGCGAGTTCGCGGAGTCGAGCGTCGGTGCGCTCGTGACGAGCCGGGACTTCGGCCCCGCCTTCAACCGCGTCGCCGCCATCGACACGCGGCTGAAGCTCAATCCGCAGTGGTTCTTCGACGGCCAGGCGGCCGTTGCCGACACCGAGTCGACGGATCGCGTCGCCTTCCGCGACGAGGCGTTTTCCGCGGCGCTGAGCCGAAGCGGCCGGGCTCTCAACTACAACCTGAATTACCTGGACATCGGGAAAGACTTCCAATCCGCGCTCGGGTTCATTCCGCGGACTGACATTCGTCAGGCGGCGCAGTTTGTCGCCTATCGTTGGTACCCGAAGAAGGGCCCGTTGAACTCCTACGGCCCGAACTCCCTTGCACAAGCGACGTGGGATCACGCCGGCCAGGTGCAGGACTGGCTCGTGCGGTATCCGTTTCAGCTGGACTTCAAGGGCCAGAGCGCCCTCTTCGTGCGTCACGCGCGGTCGATGGAACGGTTCGAAGGGATTGAGTTCCGCGAGCACGAGAACCTGATCAACGTCAACAGCAGCTACTTCAAGTGGATGGACGCCGCGATCTACTTCTCGACCGGCACCCGGCCGAACTTCTATCCGCCGCCGGGTGTTCCGCCGTTTCTGGCGAACTTTCGTGACCTCACGCTGTCGTTGACGTTCAGGCCGCTGTCGGGGCTGCTGCTCGACGAGACCTACATCTACAGCCACCTCGGTGCGCGCGAAGAGACCGGCTATCACGGCACCATCTTCGACAATCACATCGCCCGCTCCCGCGCCAATTACCAGTTCACGCGTGAGCTCTCGCTCCGCGCAATCCTCGACTACAACGCCGTCCTGTCGAATCCCTCTCTGGTCGCGCTCGATCGCACGAAGCATCTGACCGCCGACGTCCTCCTGACCTACCTGCTGAACCCGGGCACAGCGCTCTACGTCGGCTACACGGACGGCTACGACAACATCGCGCCCGACGCCAGCGGCGGTCTGCGTCCGATCGACGCCCCGACGACCTCGACGGGGCGTCAGTTCTTCGTGAAGATGAGTTATCTGTTCCGGTTTTGATCGCGATTCAGCCTCAACGATCGTTTCGCACAGGGGACGAGGAGATCAGGAGCTGTTACCTGGATCTTGATCATCCAAGGGTCGGGTCACTCGACCCGCAAACAGACCTCTTGACCTCTTGATCCTGTTGAGTCCCTCCCAATCTCCATCTGCCGATCTATGATCCCCCCGGATCGATGAAAGCACTCGTCCTGGTGAGCCC
>DATAEK010000065.1:0-4080 GCA_036258055.1 Vicinamibacterales bacterium | reverse complement strand
GTCGGGGATGTCTGCGCGAGGTACGCGGGCGGAACCGAAACAGCGCCGAGTACCAGCCGATAGCGACGGTCCGCGTGGTTGCTACTGACGTACGGGAACCGCGGGACGCCGATGCTTTCGCTGCACGGAACGGTCCTGCTGCGTTCGACCGATCTAGGCGACGCCATAGCCGCGCCGACGCCGATCGCCCACAAGAGCGATAGGAGCAAGCCATCGCATGCCCTCGATACACCTCGCCCTCGGCGGCGGTTCCACTAGAACGCGGGGAGCCGGCCCGGCCGGCTCCCCGCCTTTCGGCTCAGATCTTCTTGAGCCTCCGCCACTTCGCGTAGATCTGCTTGATCTCGCGGTCGGCGGCGTTCGTCGCCTCCGCCGCGGTCATCTTCTTCTGCGAGACCTGGGCGAACATCTGCGGAATCAGGAACTTGCTGAACATCTCGCCGAACGCGGCATTCGCGTAGCCCGGATGTCCAGGATTCGTCGTGTACCTCTGCGCGATCGTCGTGAGGACACCGTACTTGCCTACCGGCCTGTGTTTGTCCTGCGCGACCGCCCTGCGGATTTGCTTGAACGTGTACGCGCCCGGGAAGCTGGGGAAGTTGTAGAACTTCGACGCCAGGAATGCGTCCTTGTAGTTGATCTCCAGATCTGCGAGGAACTTCTTCGCCGCCGCCTGGTTCCGAGCGAACTTCCAGATCCACCAGCAGCCCATGACGTGCTGGTAGCCCATTCTCCCGTGCGGGCCCCTCGGGACCGGCCAGATCCAGAGGTCGTTTGCGAACGGCAACCCGCGGTCCTCGGGCGTGCGCGTCGCGGAGATCGCGTTCAGTATCAGCGACCCCTTTCCCGAATAGAGGAAGTTGTTGTTGCCCGCCGGGTCCCAGCCGAAGACCTCGTCAGTCTCCCCGCGCTGATAGATGTCGGCCATGAACTTCAGCGCCTCGACCGTGCGCTTGCTCTTGAGCGTGACTCGATGGTCGGCGTTCTGGACGTAGGAGCCGAAGCACATCAGGAACGAGGACAGAGCCATGTTCGAATCGAGCTCCGCCGACTGTCCGATACCGAGCGGGTGACCTGCGGCCTTCAGCTTCGGAGCGGCCCTCCGTATGCTGTCCCACGTATTCGGCGACATCCCTACCCCGTTCCAGATGTCGTGCCGCCAGACGACCGGATCCGGGACGTAGTTGTCGGAGAAGGCAAAGTACTTCTTCGTCTTCGGGTTGTACGTGGCCTTGTGGGCGACACGGCCGATCTTGCCGACCTTCCGCTGCACCTCCTGGACGATCTCGTTGTGTTTGATGACGTTGTCCTCGTACTGCGGACGCGGCGCCAGGTCGAAGAAGATGTCGTGACCGCTTTTTGCCGCCGCCTCCGCCTGGGCGCGAGCAGGCAGCAGCACGTTGTTGATGTGGTCGACCTTCACCTGGACGTCGTTCTGTTGCCCCCACTTCGGGGCCCATGTGCCGTCGAGCCAGACGTCGAACGCCGGCACGAAGTGCGCCCATGTGATCAGCGAGAGATCGCCCTTCAACCAGCGCCCCTTGAACCGAAGCGGTCCGTAGAACGCCTGTCCGAAGCCTGAGCCTGCGACGCCGACCGAGACCGCGCCAACTCCCGCGCGCCGGAGCAGCTCGCGTCTGTCATACCTCCCTTCGCGTCGACTCGGATCGTCTGAACTTGCCATTGACCCTCCTTTCTCCGCTTCCGCGCTAGCGGAAGGCTCCCCCTGTAAAGCCGGCGATGAAGCGGTCGAGGAACATGTTGTAGAGGAGCGCGAGCGGGATGCTGGGTATCAGCGCGGCGACCATGATCGCGCCCCAGTCAGGTAGATCGCCGCGGATGAGATCCGTGTAGACACCGGTCGAAACCATCTTGTGGTCCGACGGCGAAATGAACGTGAACGCGTACACGAACTCGTTCACGACCAGCGAGAACGAGAAGATCACCACTGTGAGGATGCCCGGGATCGAGATCGGAAAAACGACGCGCGTCAGCGTCTTCAGCCGCGAAGCGCCGTCGACGCGGGCGGCGTCCTCGAGCTCCAAGGGGATGGTCTTGAAGAACCCCATCAGGAGCCACGTCGCGAAGGGAACCGTGAACGAGGGATACACGAGCACGAGCGACCAGATCGAGTCGGTCAGATGTGCCTGCTTGATGACGGCGAAGAACGGGATGAAGAGGAGCGTGGGCGGAATGAGATACGTGAGGAAGATCCCGATGCCCAGGCTCTGCCCGACCCGCCCGGCTTGGCGCGCGAGCGCATAGCCCGCGGGCACTGCGAGCACGAGCGTGATCGCGACCACGCAGACGCCGACGATCGCGGTGTTGACAAGCCACGTCGTGTATTGCGTGTGGTGGAAGAGAAACGATGCGTTGTCCCAGGTGGGACTTTGTTTGCCGAACCAATAAGGCGTGATCGATGTGTCGTAGAACTCGGTTTGATTCTTGAACGCCGTGATGACCATCACGTAGAACGGGAAGGCGAGCACGATGGCAAAGGGCCCTACGATCAGGTACGAGAGGCCTTTCTGCTTCACGACACTTCGGTCCTTCGCGCGAACAGCAGCATCGCGATGCTGATGACGGCGAGTACGGGCAGCAGGAAGAGGGAGATCGCGGCGCCGGCCCCGAGGGAGCCGGACTCGATTCCTGTCTTGTAGGCCCACGTCGTCACCATCTCGGTGCTGAACGACGGCGGTGGACCGCCCTGCGTGAGGATGTACACGACTGCCATGTCGGTCGCGGTGAAGACGATTCCGAAGAGCAACGCGACGGTCGCAATCGGCAGCTGGAGCGGCAGGGTCACCGACCAGAACTTCCGCAGGCCCGTCGCGCCGTCGATCGCGGCCGCGTCGTCCACTTCCTTCGGGATCGACGCCAGGCCGGCGAGGAAGATCACGACCGCGAACGGCAGGATGCGCCAGGCGTGCACCACGATGACCGAGCCCATCGCCAGCTTCGGCTGCGCCAGGTACTGCGGCACGTCGAGCGGCTTGTAGAGGTGGGCATGCACGAGCGTCCAGTTGAGAATCGAGTAGCTCGTGTCGAACATCCACTTCCAAGCCATCAAGCTGAGCGCGATCGGCGCGGCCCAAGGGAGCAGAATCAAGAATCGAAGAAACCACTTCCCGGGGAAGTCCCTGGTCAGGGCGTGCGCGATGAACCCCGCCCCGACGAGCACGATCGCCTGAGAGATGACAGTGAAGAGGAAGGTGTGCCATACGGCGTGCTGGAACGCTGGATTCCCCCACTCCCGGCGGAAGTTCTCGAGACCGACCCAACTCCCATGTAACCCGGTGGTGGCGTTCGTGAAGCTCAGCCAGATCGCAAGTAGCAACGGCCCGCCCACGAGGACCAGCACGAACAGCACTGCCGGCGAGATGAGTGCAGATGCAAAGAGACCCTGGCGCTCGAACAAGTTCGTCAAGCGCCTCCCGCGCGGCCGTGCGACGGTGGCAGCCTCCACCCCGGCGCCGGATATTACTAATCTCCGAGCGCGAAGAGCATGGCCGAGATCACGCTCGACAAGCTGACGAAGGTCTACGGAGACGGGACCCGTGCTGTGTCGGACCTGGATCTCGAGATCGAGGACGGCGAGTTCGTCGTCCTCGTCGGACCGAGCGGGTGCGGCAAGACGAGCGCGCTCCGGATGGTGGCCGGGCTCGAACCGATCACCGACGGGCGGGTCATCATCGGCGGCGAGGTCGTGAACCGGTTGCCGCCGAAGGACCGCGACATCGCGATGATCTTCCAGAACTACGCGCTCTATCCGCACATGAGCGCGTTCGACAACATCGCCTTCGGGCTCAAGCTGCGCGGCGTCAAGAAGGAGCGGCGCAGGCAGCGAGTCAGCGGTGCGGCAAAGACCCTCGGCCTCGCCGGGGTGCTGCCGAAGAAGCCGCGGACGCTGTCCGGAGGCCAACGCCAGCGCGTCGCGATGGGCCGCGCCATCGTGCGCGAGCCGCGGGCCTTCCTCATGGACGAGCCCCTGTCGAACCTCGACGCGAAGCTACGGGTGGAGATGCGTGCCGAGATCGCCCGGATCCAGCGGGAGCTCGACGTGACGACGATCTATGTCAC
>DATAEK010000206.1:0-13789 GCA_036258055.1 Vicinamibacterales bacterium | reverse complement strand
CGTTCGGCTTCAGGATCCCTTGGCGCCGTGGTCGTCTGAACCGGAGCGGTTTGACCGGACTGATTCGCGAGCGCCGCGGGCGGAGGCTGAGTCAACGCCGCGAACAGCGCGACGAAGAGAGCGCGGCGAGCGGGCGCGGCGAGGTTGGTCACATCCTGCGACGCCTCTTGACCTGCAGTTGCGCCAGGGACCGTGCGAGCGACGCGTTGACGGAGGCGACCTCTTCGTCGGAGATCTTCTCGCGGAGTCTCGCGGCCGCGCGCTCGCGCGCCTCTTCGACTTTGGCTTCGTCGATCTTCTCCGCGGGAATGGCCATGTCGGTCAGGATCGACACTTTCTCGCCGGTGATGTGCACCAGCCCTTCGCCCACGGCGAGGAAACGTTCCTCCTTTCCCTGGGTCACGATCAGCTCACCGGGAACCACTTGGGTGATCAGCCGGAGGTGCTGCGGGTAGACGCCGATCTGTCCTTCGACAACGGGCAGCGTCACCATCTCGACGTCCTCGGAAAAGACGGTCGCGCGCGGCGTGATGATTTCGAGCCTCAGTGTCTCGGCCATGCTCAACCCTGCGCGATCTCCTCGATCCCGCCCTTCATGTAGAAGTTTCCTTCGGGGACGCTGTCGTGCTTGCCCTCGAGGATTTCCTTGAAACCGCGAACGGTGTCGGCGACCGCAACCTGCCGGCCCTCGCGGCCGGTGAACACCTGCGCCGAGCTGAACGGCTGGCTGAGGAAGCGCTGGATCTTGCGCGCGCGGAACACAGTCAGCTTGTCCTCCGGCGACAACTCGTCCATGCCCAGGATCGCGATGATGTCCTGCAGGTCCTTGAACCGCTGCAGGACCCGCTGCACGCCGCGGGCGACGTCGTAGTGCTCCTTGCCCACGACCTCGGGCTCGAGCGCGCGTGACGTCGAGGCGAGCGGATCGACCGCGGGATAGATTCCCAGCTCCGCGATCGACCGCTCGAGGACGATCGTCGCGTCGAGGTGCGCGAACGTCGTCGCCGGCGCCGGATCCGTCAGGTCGTCTGCGGGGACGTAGACCGCCTGGAACGACGTGATCGACCCTTTCTTGGTGGACGTGATGCGCTCTTGCAGGACGCCCATCTCGGCGGCCAGTGTCGGCTGGTAGCCGACCGCGCTCGCGGTGCGGCCGAGGAGCGCGGACACTTCAGAGCCCGCCTGCGAGAAGCGGAAGATGTTGTCGATGAAGAGCAGGACGTCCTGGTTCCGCTCGTCGCGGAAGTACTCGGTGATGGCGAGGCCGCAGAGGGCCACGCGCAGCCGTGCGCCCGGAGGCTCGTTCATCTGTCCGTAGACGAGCGCGATCTTGGACGCGCCCAGATCCTTCTGGTTGATGACGCCGGCCGTCGACATCTCGTGGTAGAGGTCGTTGCCCTCGCGCGTGCGTTCGCCGACGCCGGCGAACACCGAGACGCCACCGTGGAGCTTGGCGATGTTGTTGATCAGCTCCATGATGACGACCGTCTTGCCGACGCCCGCGCCGCCGAATGCCCCGACCTTGCCTCCCTTCAAGAAGGGGCAAATGAGATCGATGACCTTGATGCCGGTCGAGAGCACCTGCGGCGAAGTGGACTGGTCCGCGAGCGGCGGTGCCGGACGGTGGATCGGGTAGTACTTGTCCGCCTTCACCGGCCCGCGCTCGTCGACGGGCGTACCGGTGACGTCGAAGACCCGGCCCATCACGCCATCGCCGACCGGCATGGAGATCGGCGTGCCGCTGTCTTTCACCTCGAAGCCGCGTTTGAGGCCCTCGGTGCCGGCCCTGGAGATCGTCCGCACCCACCGATCGCCGAGGTGCTGCTGGACTTCGAGCGTCAGCTTCACCGGCTGTTTCTCGACCGTGTAATCAACGGTCAGCGCGTTGTAGATCGGCGGCAGCGCGTCGGGAAACTCGACGTCCACCACCGGACCGACGACCTGCACGACTTTGCCGATGTTCATGACTCACACCCTGGTTGCAATGGCTCGTGGGAGGCTCCAGTCACTCGGCCTGACCTCCCGCAATCTCCAGCAGTTCCTTCGTGATGTTCCCCTGCCGCAGCTTGTTGTACTCGAGCCTCAAGTCCTTGATCAGCGTCTCCGCGCTGTCCGTGGCGTTCTTCATCGACACCATGCGGGCGCTCTGCTCGCTGGCTTTCGCGCTGAACAGCACGTAGTAGATGTAGACGTTGAGATAGATCTCCAGCAGATAGCTCAGAACCGTGTCCACGTCGGGCTCGAACACCGTCTCTGCCGTGTCCGCGGCAAGCGCCTCCTCGGATTCCGCGCCGATGACCTTCAGCCCCTTGATCTCCCCGACCGGCAAATACTCCATCGCGACCGGTTCCTGGGTGAGCGTGTTGATGAAGCGCGTGGCGACGATCACCACCTCGTCCACTTCTCCCTTCAGGAAGAGGTCGCGGGAAAAGACGGCGATAGCTCTCGCCTCCGCGTAGGTCGGCGAATCCCCGTAGGCGAACTCCGCGACGAGCTTCCGCCCGGATCGAGCGACGAACTGCGCCGCTCTGCGGCCGGCGGTGATGAAGACCGTCGACTGCTGGTCGAATTGCGCCGCCAGCCGGAAGACGTTGGTGTTGAGCGCGCCGCAGAGACCCTTGTCGGCCGCAACCAGAATCACCGCGCGCTTGCGGACCTCGCGCACCGCCAGCAACGGATGCTCGAATGTGCGCGCTCGCGCGGTGGCGGCGCGCTGGATCCGGTACAAGAGACGCGAGAACGGCGCCGTGTCGATGGCGGCCTGCTGGGCCTTCCGCATCTTCGACGCCGCGACCATCTGCATCGCTTTCGTGATCTGCGCAGTGCCGCTGATCGACTTGATGCGCCGGCGAAGATCGCGTGGGCTGTTCATGGGTCTTTCGCTTGTCGCAGCAGCGGCGCCATCACTTCCACGTCCCCTTGAATTGATCCGCGGCGGCCTTCAACTCCGCTGTCAACTCGGGGCTGAGCGCTTTCTCCTTCCCGATCTTCTGGAGCACGCCGGCCTTCCGCGTGGTCAGGAAGTCGGTCCAGTCGGCCTGGAACTCCTTGATCCGCTCAACCGGGACGTCGTCCACGTACCCGTTCTGGACCGCCCAGATCACCGCGACCTGAATCTCAACTGGAACAGGTTTGTACTGCGGCTGCTTGAACAGCTCGACGATCCGCTTGCCGCGATCGATCTTCGCCTGCGTCGTCGCATCGAGCTCCGATCCGAACTGCGCGAAAGCCGCCAGTTCACGGAACTGCGCCAGGTCTCCCTTGAGTTGCCCGGCCACCTGCTTCATGGCCTTGAGCTGTGCCGCCGAGCCCACGCGTGAGACCGAGATGCCGACGGAGATCGCGGGGCGGATGCCCTGATAGAAGAGATCGGTCTCTAGAAAGATCTGGCCGTCAGTGATCGAGATGACGTTGGTCGGAATATAGGCGGATACGTCTCCGGCCTGCGTCTCGATGATCGGCAAGGCCGTCAGGGATCCGTTGCCGAACTGCTCGCCCACGCGCGCGGCCCGCTCGAGCAGCCGACTGTGCAGGTAGAACACGTCGCCCGGGTACGCTTCACGGCCCGAAGGTCGTTTCAACACGAGCGAGACCTGGCGGTAGGCCACGGCGTGCTTCGACAGATCGTCGTAGACGATCAGCGCGTCCATGCCGTTGTCCATGAACCACTCGCCCATCGCCGCGCCCGCAAACGGCGCGAGGTACTGACTGGCGGCAGAGTCCGACGCGGACGAGGCCAGGATGATGCTGTACGGCAGCGCGCCGGCTTCGTCCAGCGTCGTGATGATCCGTGCAACCGTGGACTGCTTCTGACCGATCGCCACGTAGATGCAATACAGCGGACGGTAGCTCGTGTCGCCGGCTTCCTCGGCCGCTTTGTTGAGGCGCGCCTGGCTGATGATCGTGTCGATGCAGATCGTCGTTTTGCCTGTCGACCGATCGCCGATGATCAGCTCGCGCTGGCCGCGGCCGATCGGGATCATCGCGTCGATCGGCATGATCCCTGTTTGCACGGGTTGGCCGATCGGACGGCGTTTGATGATCCCTGGCGCGAGCTTCTCGACCGGATACGCCGCGTCGCTCGCGATGGGACCCTTGGCATCCAGGGGTTCGCCGAGCGTATTGACGACACGACCGAGCAGGCCCTTGCCGACGGGGACCTGGAGCAACCGGCCGGTCGCGCGCACTTCGTCGCGCTCCTGGAGCTTCGTATAGTCGCCGAGAATGATCGCCCCGACTTCGGTCTCGTCGAGGTTCAGCGCCAGGCCGGTGATGCCCTCGCCGAAATCGAGCATCTCGTTGAGCATCACGTCGCCGAGGCCTTCAATCTTGGCGACGCCGTCGCCGATCTCGCGGATGACGCCGACGCTCTGTTTGGCGGTTGCGGCTTTAGCTCCCGCGATCTGGGCTTCGATTTCCTGCACCAGGTCAGCCATGTGGCATTCCTCACCCGGGGGGCTTCGCCCCGCCGGACCCCCCATCGCCGTCGCTCGCGGGGCCCCTGCGCCCCACTCCGCTCCGGCGGCGCGCGCCATTGGCGCGCCTTTACCGTCGTTTCACAAACGAGATGCGAGCGCCGCCAGCTTGGCCCGAATGCTGCCGTCGTAAACGTCGCTCCCGACTTTCATGCGCATCCCGCCGATCAGCAGCGGGTTCTCCTCGAACGACGTCTCCAGCCCGGCGCCGTAAACCCGCGCCAGCCCGGCTTGAACCTCACGCCGCACGTCGTCGGTCAGCGCCGTGGCGCTCTCGACCAGCGCCGTGTGCTGATGGCGATCCAGCCTGACCAGTCGCTGGAAGCCCGAGAGCACAGCGAGCGCGCCACGTCGCCTGGATGCGGCGAGCCGACCCGCGACCTGACGGACGCGGTCGTCATCCGGCTTTCCATCGACGAGGCACAGGCGGAACAGCTGTCGTGCGGCGCGCCTGGATCTTCTGGTGGTCTTCATCGCTCAACTCACTGCGCCAGCTGCCTGGCGGTTTCTTCAGCCAGACGACGGTGATCCTCAGGCGTCAGGACCTTGCCGGTTACCGACGCGGTCGTCTGCACGACCAGGCGGCCGACTTCGCGTTTGAGCTCCGCGAGCATCTGCGCGTGATCCCGCACAGCTGCCTCGCGCGCCCGCACGATGATCTGTTCGGCGTCGTGGGTCGCTTTCCGGGTCTCCTCAGCCCGGACACGAGCGGCGGCCGCGCGGGCCTCTTCGATTAACTGCTTTCCTTCAGCGCCGGCCCTCGTCAATACGTCCTGGCGCTCCACTTCGATCCGGGCGAGCTCCGCCTTGATCTTCTCGGCGTTGGCCAGACCGCCGGCGATCTGCTGGCGCCGCGCCTCGAGGATCGCGAGGATCGGCTTGTATGCGAACGCGTACAGCACCGCACAGACGATCCCGAAGCTGACGCTCTGCGCGAGCAGATGCGTCCAGTCGACGCCGAAGGTACGGGCGACCTCTTCGATCTGGCCGCCGCTCTCTGCGATTGTCTGAAGCGCTAGAGGAGTCATGGTCGCAACTCGTTTCGCCCGGGCGCGGTCGGGTCCGTTCAGCGCCCGGGAGAGCGTCCTATCGCACCAGGAACAGCGCGTAGAAAACGATCGCTTCTGCGAAGGCGATGGCCAGAATGGACTGAACCATGATCTTCGTGGATGCGCCCGGATTACGGCCGACCGCCACCGACGCTCCCTGGCCAATCAAACCGACGCCGATGGCGGCGCCCAGAGCTGCCAGGCCGACGTGCAAACTTCCGGTCATCTGTGTGTCCTTTCTGTTGTCGCCGGTGAACGCGGTGCACGCCGGCGGGCGCCATTTCAATGCGCGGCTGCAGATGGGGTTTCCTCATGGTGCTGGCAAATCAGGAGCGTGAAGACGGCTGTCAACAGCATGAAGACCATCGCTTGCACCAGACCAACGAGCAGTTCCATGAAATAAAACGGGATCGGCAACAACCAGCCCAGTCCGGGCACCATCGTCCCCATCGCTTCCAACATGTTCTCGCCCGCGAAGATGTTGCCGTAGAGCCGAAAGCTCAGGGAGACCGGCCGGAACAGAATCGATACGATCTCCAGACAGCCCGCCGCGAAGAACACGACGATCATCAGTAGTCTGAGCGCGCCGGTGGTATCTCCTTTCGGCGCGAACAGCTCTTTCAGAAACCCACGCGGACCGACTTCCTGAAAGGCCCAGACAATCCAGAGCGCGAAGAAAATCAACGCCATCGACAGCGTGAGGTTGAGATCGGCGTTGGCCCCGCGCAGCAGCGGTTGATCGATCACGAACCCGTGCGAGGTCTGGTGCCCCCATCCAATCGTGCCGACGCCGGGGATGAGGCCGAACCAGTTGGCGGCGAGGATGAAGATGAAGATGGTCGCGAAGAACCAGAAGGTCTTCTTGACCAGGTGCGGACCGATGATGCTCTCGAGAAGGCCGTACAAACCCTCCACCAGCCACTCCAGAAGATTCTGAGCCCCGCCAGGGACCTGGTTCATGCTGCGGGTCGCGAGTCGGGCGAAGAGAATCAGGACCAGCGCCACCAGCCACGTGACGAACATGGAGTTCGTGATCGGAAAGCCAAACGGCCGCGCGATCTCGACAGCCCTTTGCGACAGACCGTGTTCCGCGGGCTCCTGCTTCGCTGCCGCCGGCGCGGCGGGCTGGTGCTCAGCCTGGCTGCTGGTCGACGCGGCCAGCGTCGGAGGTGTTGCCACCGCCGTCGACGCTGTCAGCGCGCGGTTCGCGCTGAGGGCTACAAGAACAGCCGCAAGAAGCAGCCGTTTCGTCTTGGAGGTCACCATGTCCGTGTGCCACCGAAGAGCACGGCCTGTGCCCACGCCACCCGCCCGGTCGTGCCCGCTCACCAGAAACTGAAAACGCATCCCGCTCACCGCGTTATGCGAGGTCGGCGACGCACGCGCTTGCGCTTCATCGTAGAATCGGCCTCCGGTATTTCGGACGTGCTCCGCGATGCCGGAGGACAGAGTCAGTGTTCAGGCGTTCAAACGCGTGTATCCGGTATGCCGCGGCAACGTTTGCCGACGGGAATGTCGCTGGTACGTCTGCTGCACACCTGCAGCCCACAATCGCGACACCGAGTGGAGGAGGAGCAATGAGGTTTCGAGAGAAGACGGCGATCAACCTGCTGGCAGTGTTTATGGCCCTCGCCTCAAACGCCCAGGGTCAGGGGGGCGCCGAGACGTTCACTGCGACAGCAACGGTGAAGACAGCGGGAGGCGCGACAGCCACGTCACCCGTCACGATCACCATCGACAGAAAGATGTCTGAGAGCGAGGCCGAGAAGATGCGGTCGGCGTTCACGAGCGGCGGCGCGGCCGGTCTCCGCAAGGCGCTCGTCGGCGTTGCTCCCACGGGCACGGTTAAACTCGGGGCCGGAACCCCCACGCCCGCACGGCTCACGATCGAGCGTCCGACCGACAAAGGCCGACTCCTGACCGTCGTGACCGATCAACCGATTCTGTTCCTGGGCGCCGGCATTCCGGGCGCGAAACCCAAAGAGGGATACGACTTCGCCGTTCTCGACATCGAAGTGGACGCGAAGGGGACCGGCTCGGGCACGCTGTCGCCCGCTGCCAAGGTCGGTTTGAAGCAGGGCGCGTTTGTCGTCGAAGACTACGCCGCTGAGCTCGTCCGGCTGACCGGCGTCAAGAAGGTGAAATAACGGCACCTCAATGGCCTGTCTCCGAGCGTGTCGTGCCAGCCAACCGCATCGACGTCCCGGCAACGTTCGAGCTGGCGATCGAGGCATCGCCGAGCGGCGTTCTGGTCATCGAACCCGACGGGGCCATCGTGCTCGTCAACCGTGAAGTGGAGCGGCAATTCGGCTACACGCGAGACGAGCTGGTCGGTCAGACCGTCGAGTTGCTCCTGCCGGAGGCGCTGCGCGCCGCGCACACTGCCCATCGCAAGGGCTTCGCGCGCTCGCCGGAGGCCAGACCCATGGGCACCGGCCTCGAGCTGTTCGGACGCCGCAAGGATGGCACTGAGATTCCCGTCGAGATAGGACTGAACTCGATTCGGACGACGAACGGACTGTTCGTGCTCGCCTCCATCGTCGACATCTCGGAGCGCCGCCGACTCGCACAGGCCCACCGCCTGGCGAACGAAGAACAGCTGTCGTTTGAGCGACTGTTTGCGGAGTTATCCGGCCAGTTCATCAATCTTCCTGCGGCTGAAATCGACCGCGGCATCCGCGAGGCTCTGGCCCGCATCTCGACGGCTTTGGGGGTCGACCGGAGCACCTTCCACAGAGTTGGCTCGGACGGCGTGCTAGGCGAGCCAATCAGCTGGAACGCGCCCACCGTTGCGCCTCGGAATCTCGAGGGATCACCCCAAGAGCTCTTCCCGTGGACGTTCGAGCGAGTCATGGCCGGCGGGGTCGTCGTGTTCTCGATGCCGGACGAAATTCCAGATGACACCGATCGTCGTCACTACCAGCTCCTCGGCACGAAGTCGGCCTTCGTAGTGCCGCTGTCGGTCGAGGGCCGCGTGGCCGGGGTCATGGAGTTCCAGAACGGGCATCTCGATCGAGAGCGGCGGCATGAGATGCTGCACCGGGTCGAGGTGATCGCCAGTCTGTTCGGCCAGGTCCTGGCGCGGCAGCAGCGCGACGAAGCGGTGCGCCGCGCGCTGACGGAGGTCGAACGTCTGAAGGACGAGCTGCAGGTCGAGAACACGTCGCTCCGGGAAACACGGCAATGGACGGGATCGACGCATATCGTCGGACAGAGCGCCGCGTTGCAGCGGGTCCTGGAGCAGATCCAGCAGGTAGCGACGACGGATTCGACCGTGCTGCTGCTGGGCGAGACCGGAACCGGAAAGGAGCTGTTTGCCTCCCAGATCCACGAGCTGGGACCGCGGCGCGGACGGCCGATGGTACGGGTGAACTGCGCGGCAATTCCGGCGACGTTGATCGAGAGTGAGCTGTTCGGACGCGAAAAGGGCGCGTATACGGGCGCGCTGTCGCGCCAGGTGGGCCGATTCGAGCTCGCCGATCATTCGACGATCTTCCTTGACGAGATCGGCGATCTGCCGCCCGAGGTGCAGGTAAAACTGCTCCGCGTACTCGAGGAACGGCAGATCGAGCGGCTGGGCAGCCCTCAGCCGATCACCGTGGACACGCGGATCATCGCCGCCACCCATCAAAACCTGGAGCGGTTGATTGGGGAGGGGGCGTTTCGAGAGGATCTGTTCTACCGGCTCAACGTGTTCCCGATTCGCGTGCCGCCATTGCGCGAGCGCACGGAGGACATTCCGCAAATCGTCCGGCGCTTCGTGGATGAGTTTTCGACGGCGTTCGGCAAACGGATCGAGTCGGTCAGCAAGGAGAGCCTCGCCGCTTTGCAGCAGTATTCGTGGCCGGGCAACGTGCGCGAGCTCCGGAACGTCGTCGAGCGCGCGATGATCGTGGCCACCGGCCCGCGTCTCACGATTCTGGTGCCGCAGTCGTCGAACGCGGCGGCCAGGCGCAGCACGAAGCTGGTCGACGTGGAGAAGGAACACATCCGGGGCGTGCTCGACGGCGCGGGCTGGCGGATTCGCGGACCCGGCGGTGCCGCCGAGCGCCTTGGGCTGAAGCCCACCACGCTCGAAACGCGCATGGCCAGACTGGGACTCAGACGTCCGCGCCATGCCTAAGATAGGGGCCCTTCTTCAGCCTCCGGTATGCCGGGGAACCTCTGCGACGCCGGGGGCATTCTTCCGTAACGAGATTCTCGCGATCGCGGCCGGCTGTGGCGAAATTGTTCATCTGACAGCGTTAACGGCCGCTGGCGTGCAGGGGGGCAGTTTGGAACGGCCGGTGCTTAGGCTCGCGGGCATGGTGCGGCTCACTGTCGCGCTGAATGCGACCTCCGCGCGAGGCGTTCAGGATCTTCTCGAGGCCTTCCGCTTCCTTATGACGGCCACGCGGCTCGAGCCGGGTTGTCTGGGATGTGCGGCATGGGTGGATCTCGATTCGACCGTGCACTACGAGGAGGAATGGGCGGCCGAAGCCGACCTGCAACATCGCGTGCGCACACCGGCCTTTACCTCCGTGCTGGCAGTGATGGAATCGGCCCAAGGCCCTCCCCGCGTGCAGTTCGATTTCGTCACGAAGACACGGGGGCTGGATTACGTGGCAGAAGTACGGGGGCAGCTCGCGCAGTGAACGGTGAACGCGCTGGTGGTCCACCGTCGAAGATCGCCGCTGGATGGCTTAGGCGCGCCGCAGGCGCGCCCCGCCGGAGCGGAGCGGGGATCGTGGGGCCCCGCGAGCGACGGCGTCAGGGGGTCCGGGGGACGAAGTCCCCCGGTTTAGACAGGACGAGCGACCGATGAAACGCGCCAAGTACGAGAAGACGCTGCGGAAGCTGCAGGTGGATCTGTGCCACCTTCAGGAATGGGTCAAGGAGAAGAAGCTGCGTGTCGTGATCGTGTTCGAGGGCCGCGACGGAGCGGGTAAAGGCGGCACGATCCGCGCGCTTACCGAACGAGTCAGCCCTCGCGTGTTTCGGGTCGTCGCATTGCCGGCGCCGTCTGACCGCGAAAAAACACAGATTTACCTCCAGCGATACCTGGAGCACTTCCCCGCCCGCGGCGAAATCGTCATCTTCGACCGCAGCTGGTACAACCGCCTCGGCGTCGAGCAAGTGATGGGCTTCTGCACACCTGAGCAGCATGAACGAGCCCTCAAGCTGATTCCGCAACTCGAGAAGTTCATAATCGAGGGTGGCACGATCCTCATCAAGGTGTGGCTGGAGGTGAGCAACGCCGAGCAGAAACGCCGCTTCGAAGCACGCGTCACCGATCCGCTGCGCCAGTGGAAGCTCAGCCCCATGGATCTGCCATCGCGCAAACGCTGGTACGATTACTCCCGCGCGCGCGACATCATGCTGAAGCACACCGACACGAAGATCGCCCCCTGGTACATCGTCCGCTCGGACGACAAGCGAACTGCCCGTCTGAACACGATCGCGCACCTGCTCTCGCTGATCCCGCACAAGAAGCTGCCGCGGAAGAAGGTCAAGCTGCCGGCGCGATCGACGAAGCGGGCGTACGACGACGACGCGACGATTGCCCGGCGGCGGTTCGTCCGGGAACGTTACTGAGCCTCGGGTCTGTCCGGGTCATCCCAGCCTGGCTCGATCGCGCGCGGCCGGCAGCCGGGGGCGCGTTCCTGGCGACGCGTGGAAATCGCCGTCGACGGTGGACCCATGACATCCAAAGGTACGAACCGGGCGAAAACCGTATCCACTTCTCGGACCGACGATGCCAGCATCCGAACCGGACTCGGGTCGGACGCGATCGCCCGGGCCCTGATCGACAACCTCCACCACCACCAGGCCAAGGTTGCACGGTACGCGACGCTCAACGATTGGTACATGGCGCTCGCCTACACGGTTCGCGATCGCCTGATAGACCGCTACATCTCGACCGTGGAAACGATTACCGACACCGGTACCGCCAAGGTCGTCGCCTACCTGTCCGCGGAGTTCCTGACAGGTCCGCATCTGGGTAACGGTCTGATCAACCTCGGGATCTGGCAGGCAGTGGAGGAGGCGCTTGCCAGCCTCGGTCAGAATCTGTCCGACGTCCTGGATCAGGAAGAAGAGCCCGGTCTGGGCAACGGTGGTCTGGGCCGCCTGGCGGCATGCTACATGGATTCGCTCGCGACGCTCAACGTGCCCGCCATTGGATACGGCATCCGATACGAGTTCGGCATCTTCGATCAGGCCATTCACGACGGCTGGCAGATCGAGCTGACCGACAAGTGGCTGCGCTTCGGCAATCCGTGGGAAATCCTGCGGTCGGAAGTCACGTTCGACGTGAAGTTCGGCGGCCGCACTCAACACGACCACGACGAGCGCGGCCGCTACCGGGTCCGCTGGCTGGCCGAACAGGTGGTCAAGGGCATCGCGTATGACACGCCGGTGCCGGGTTACCACACCGCCACGACGAACCTGCTGCGTCTGTGGAAGGCAGAGGCGACCGAGTCCTTCGATTTCGAGGCGTTCAACGTCGGCGACTATTACGGCGCGGTGCACGAGAAGGTCGCGTCTGAGACGATCTCGAAGGTGCTCTACCCGAACGACGAGCCGGAGGCCGGGAAGAAACTGCGATTGCAGCAGCAGTACTTTTTCGTCTCCTGCTCGCTGCAGGACATGATCCGCCTCCATCTGATGCGGGGCAGGCCCCTCGGCCAGTTCGACTCGTCCTGGGCCGCGCAGTTGAACGACACGCACCCCTCGATCGCCGTCGCGGAACTGATGCGCCTTTTGGTCGACGAACACGCCATGGACTGGGAACAGGCGTGGGGGATCACGCAGCGATCCTGCGCCTACACGAACCACACGCTCCTGGCCGAAGCGCTCGAGAAATGGCCACTGCCCCTCTTCGGCACACTGCTGCCGCGGCATCTCGAAATCATTTACGAGATCAACCGCCGCTTCCTCGACGGTGTGCGAACTGCTCATCCGGGAGACGATCAGCTGGTCCGGCGCCTGTCGGTGATCGACGAGACGGGCCAGAAGTACGTCCGCATGGCTCACCTGGCCAGCGTGGGCAGCCACGCCATCAACGGGGTGGCCGCGCTTCACACGGAGCTCCTCAAGCAAACCGTGCTCGCCGACTTCTACCGCGTGTCGCCGAGCAAATTCGTCAACGTGACCAACGGCGTGACGCCGCGGCGCTGGATCGTGCTGGCCAATCCGAAGTTGAGCGCGCTCATCACCAGCAGGATCGGCGAGCGATGGATAGCCAATCTCGACGACCTCGCCCAGCTCGAGCCGCTGGCCGGCGACGCCGCTTTCCAGAGTGAGTGGCAGGCGGTGAAAGCAGACAACAAGCAAGCCCTCGCCAGCCAGATCAAGGACCGCACGGGCATCGTCGTCGATCCGCAATCGCTCTTCGACATCCAGGTCAAGCGGCTGCACGAGTACAAGCGCCAACACTTGAACGTCCTGTATCTGGTTATGCATTACAACCGGCTGAGACGTGATGACTCGCGCGAAGCAACGCCGCGCACGGTGGTCTTCGGCGGCAAGGCCGCTCCCGGCTACCGCATGGCGAAGCTGATCATCAAGTTGATCAACTCGGTCGCCGCCGTGGTCAACCGGGACCCGAAGGTATCTCGGCTGCTCAAGGTGGTGTTCCTGCCGGACTTCAACGTCAAGAACAGCCAACGTGTGTATCCTGCCGCGGATTTGTCGGAACAGACTTCCACGGCCGGTAAAGAAGCCTCCGGCACCGGCAACATGAAGTTCGCGATGAACGGGGCGTTGACGATCGGCACGCTGGACGGCGCGAACGTCGAGATCCGCGACGCCGTCGGCCATGAGCACTTCTTCCTGTTCGGTCTTACGGCCGACGCCGTGGCGCAGCAGAAGCGCGACGGCTACAACCCGCGCAGCATTTACGAGTCGAATCCGGAGTTGCGCGAGGCGATCGATCAGATCGCCAACGGATCGTTCTCGAACGGCGATCGCGAGCTGTTCCGTCCGCTCATTGAATCGCTGCTGACCCGCGACGAGTACCTGCTCTTGGCCGACTTCGCGGCCTACGTGGACTGCCAGGAACGCGTGAGCGACGCGTATCGTGATCAGGACCGGTGGACGCGCATGTCCATTCTCAACTGCGCTCGCGTCGGACGGTTCTCGTCGGACCGCTCGATTCGGGAGTACTGCCGCGACATCTGGCACGTCAATCCGACCACGCCGAACCTGGGGCACCCATGAGCCCGAGCGTCGTCAGGAGCGCCGTCCAGCGCAGCGCGAGTGCGCCCCTCGGCGCGACGATCGCCG
>DATAEK010000192.1:0-26803 GCA_036258055.1 Vicinamibacterales bacterium | reverse complement strand
GTAGGGCAGGTGGGGCGAGTAGGGCAGGTGGGGCGGGTACGGCAGGTGGGGCTGGTAAGGCGGGGTGGGGCTGGTAGGGCGGGTGGGGCTGGTAAGGCGGGTGGGGCTGCTAGGGCGGAGCAGGTGCGTGGTTTTCCCACTGGCTTTCTCATTGCCCGGTCCCTACGTCTTACCCGGTCCCTACGTCCGCCCGACCTGCCCGACCTGCCCCACCTGCCCTACCTCGCCCTGCTCACACAGAACCCATCGCGATGCGCCCAGCACGTCTCGTCCGCGACGTGCGAATCCCGGCGCACCGAGTGCACGCCCGACTCCTTCATGCCTCCCTGCATCCATTGCACGAACCCCTTCTGCAACGCCATGTTCATCTCGGGATCGCGGGCGCCCGAGCAGGGATAGATCGCGACCATCGGACCGAAGGTCGCGGCGAAGCGATCGCCGTGTCTCGTGATCTTGATGACCGCTCCTTTACCTGGTGCATGTGCCAGGGGGCCGAAGGTGAGCGGCAGCAGCATGCGTCCGCCCTCGGCCAGCGCATCGAGCCACGCCGGCATGGCGTGCGTGGCACCGGCGTTGACGAGGATGGCGTCGGCCTGACCGCTGAGCCCCGAGCCGTCGCCTTCGACCACTGTGACGTTGGGGTAGTCCGCGAGGTTGGCGCGTGCTTGCGCCGCGAGAGAAGGGTCCACTTCGATGGCGGTCACGCGGCCCGACAGTCCGACCACGGCTGACAGGATCGCCGAGAAGTAGCCCGTGCCGGATCCGATGTGGATGACGCGCGCCCCAGCGGGGACCTCGAGCCACTCCATCCACGCCGCGAGGAGCGACGGCTGCCCGTTGTTCAGCACCCGCGCCTGATCGATCGCCACGGGAACGTTGTGATACACGTGCCGCGGGTGATCGTCGGGGGTCTTGCGGTACTTGAACGACTGTCCCGCGTCGGACAGGCACAGGTCCCACGGGCCCGGACCGAGGAAGCGCTCGCGCGGTACGGTGGCGAACGCGTCGATGATCGCCGGCGACTCGACCCCGCCGAGCATGGCGATTTCTTCCGCGTAGAACCGGCGAATCGCGGCGACCTCCGCCGACGCATCAACGACGCTCATGTTCACGCCCTCCTCGCGCTGTCGTCTTGCGCTTCGAACGCTCGTCGGGGGCCTTGGCCCGCTCCCGTTGAATCACGATCGAGCGAAGCGGGTAGTTCCACCAGTAGACCGTGCGTTTGTCGTAGCCGGTCATCGCCTTCACCTCACCGGATTCGATGAGGCGCTTGAGGACGGTGTGGACGGCGCCGATGCCGTTGGCGTACTTCGACAGGTCGACGCCCATCGCGGCCACGCGATCGCGGATGTCCGGCGCGCGCAGCGCGGTGGCGCCACGGAGCACGCTGCGACAGGCCTCGGTCAGGCCGATGTCGAGGTCGGGGGTCTCGTCGCAGAGCGCGGCGAGCGTCGCGACGGTCTGCCGGAGCTGGGCGATGCGGGTTTCGAGCTCACTGCGTTGCCCGAGGAGCTCGTCGAGCTCCTGTCGGGCCGCGTCGAGGGCGCTGCGATACTGCGCGGCGGTCATACACGAATTTATACATCATGTGTATGAGTGGGTGTCAAATGCTCGCTGTCCGCTGTCCGCTGTCCGCCTGTGCGCTGTCGGCATTACTCAGAGCCGCGGGGCCCCACCCCCGCGGCTGCTCGCCGCTTCGCTTCGCTCGCGGCTGGTTGCGAGGCGACAGCATTTCTTAATGCCGCGGGGCCCCACCCCCGCGGCTACTCGCCGCTCGCTTCGCTCGCGGCTGGTGGCGAGGCGACAGCCGGCTTTCAGAGCGTTTCTGCTCCTGCCTCCTGCCTCCTACCTCCTGTCACCATTCGGGCTCGTCGCGGTCGTGATCGTCGGCCGCGTCGGCGCGGTCTTGCGCGGCGTGGGCTCGAGATCCCACCAGTACTGCCGGGGAAGCTTCTTCTGCTGCGGCCAGACCTGGTCGAGCGTGTCGGCCTCGTAGAGCTCGCCGTTCTTCATCACGTAGCGGATCGAGGTCGTGTTGCGGATGTTGTCCAGCGGGTTCTTGTCGAGCACGAGAAGATCCGCGAGCTTGCCCTTCTCGAGCGATCCGAGATCCTTCCCCATGCCGATCCCTTCGGCGCCGTAGATCGTTCCGACCTTCAGGACTTCAGAGGCCGGCATGCCACCGGACGCGATCGCCCAGAGCTCCCAGTGATCCTGGATCCCCTGACGCTGACCGTGGCCGCCCAGCCCGATTCGGCCGCCCGCCGCCAGAATGTCCGCGAGCACCTTGGCCGCGAGCGGGAACGAGTACTCCTGCTCGTGGAACCAGGGACGCCGTAGCACCGTTTTGTCGAGATCCTTGTGCGGCGTGAAGCGACGCATCTTCCGGTCCCCGTGCACGTCGGTCGATTCGTAGAAGTAGTTCTCCGCCCACGGGCCGCCGTACTGCACGAGGAGCGTCGGCGTGTAGACGATCCCGGACTGCGCGACGAGCTGAACCACGTCCTTGTAGAGCGGCATCACCGGCAGCGTGTGCTCGAGCCCTGGATAACCGTCGAGGATCTGCGTGAGGTTCAACTTCAGGTCGAGACCGCCTTCGAGCGTCGGCATCAGCTTCTGCTCTCTGGCCGCCATGATGATCCACTGGCGCTGCTGGCGGTTGCCGGCCATGTACTGCTTGATCGTGTGGGTGTCCCAGTAGTCGCTGTAACGCTTCAGCACCTCGCGGGCCTCGTCGAGGCTCTGGACGTTGTCCTGCGAGAACACACCAGGGCCGGTGCCGAAGACACGCGGCCCGATCATCTGCCCTGTCTCCACCAGATCCCGGTAGGCGAGGATGTCGGTCGTCGACGTCTGTGGATCGCGGGTCGTCGTGACGCCGAAGGCCAGATTTGCGAGATATTCCCAGACCTGCGTCTTGTGAACGTTCCAGGCTGGCCAGATATGTGCGTGGACGTCCACGAGCCCCGGCATGATGGTCTTGCCGGCCACGTCGATCGTCTTCGCACCGGCCGGGATTCGTACCTGACCGCTCGGTCCGACTTCCACGATCCGGTTGTCGGTGATCACGATGTCGCCGCGCTCGATGACCCCGATGCCGTTCGACGCCGCCGGGACCGCAGCGCCGCCACGCGCGGGATCGCCTCCTCGCATCGTGATGATTCGTGCGCCGCGGAGCGCGATGGTGCCGGTCGGCTTCGTCCGCGGTGCCTCGACGACGATCTCGGTCCCGACCGGTTCGTAGACCGGCTTCTTCTTTTCAGCCTTCTCGTCGGCCGGCTTCTCGTCAGCCGGCTTTTTCTCGTCCGCCCCCGCAGCCTTCTCCTTCGCCGAACGTTGCTTGTCGGCGTCCTCTGCCGCCTTGGCCGCCGCCAGATCGTACCGGAACATCGTCCGGCCGAGCGCGAAGGTGACCGCCTTACCGTCCTCCGCCCACGACAGGAACTCGCCGCCGACCGTGGTCAGCTTCTTGACCGGTACCGCGGCTCCGTCAGGGCTCGAGAGTGCGACCGTCGGCGCATCGCCGCCTTTCATCGGCACCGTCAGCATGTACACGTGTCGCTGTGCTTCCGCGAGCGCGTGCTCGCCGTCGGGCCCCATGATGACCTCGCTGGCGTTGCTCGCCTGCTCGGCGTTGGGGTTCTTGTAGCCGGTCACTTTCACGTGTGTCCGGCGGTCCGTGCCGTCGAAGCGGAACGACACCAGGCCGCGGCTGCCTTCCCACACGTAGATGCGGCCAGGATCCTTCGCGAAGTGCGGCCGTCCCTGACCGCGGAATGGCGTGATGAGCGTCGCGTCCCCGCCGGTCGCCGGAATCCACACGAGATCGCGCGCCTGACCGCCGAGTCCGGTCGGTGAGAAATCTTCCTGCCGCTCCTCGCGCGGACCTCGTACGACGACGAGGCGCTGGCCGTCAGTGGAGTAGACCGGTTCGGAATAGAACGAGGAGACACTTGTGAGGCGTTCCGGCTGTCCCCCGGATGCTGCAACGCGGTAGACGTGTCCGCCCTCGGCGTCCGACCAGCTGACGTAGGCGATGTATCGGCCGTCGGGAGACCACGCCGGCTGATGTTCGCCCGTCTCGTTCGAGCTCACGCGCCGCGGCGTGCCGTTCGGGTAGTCCATCACCCACAGCCGGTCGAGCGCCGTGAACGCCAGCTTCTTCCCGTCCGGCGAGAGGCGTGGATACCGGATCTGGCGCGCGCGAACCGTTCCTTCGTCGACCTGATACTCGAACCGGACTTTCGGTCCGATCTTCTGATCGACGTGTGCGGTGAACGGGATCGGCGCCGCCTCGCCAGACGGCACGTCGACCCGCCAGATGCGGCCGTCGTAGGAGGTGATGAGGGCCTTCGAGTCCGGGGTGAACGAAGACCCCGGCATCAGATCCCGCGTCGCCGCGGACTCCTGATCGTCCCTGGTTACCGGGTAGATCAGCCAGGAGTCGTCGCCGCTTCGCAGATCGCGCACGCGGAGACCGGTCTGCGCGTCCCACCGCGTGGCGTAAACCAGCCAGTGACCATCGGGCGAGAGCACCGGGCGCATCGCGCTCCCGAGCTCGTCACTCATGCGGAAGTTCTCCCCGGTCTGGCGGTCGTAGACGCCCAGCTGCCAGCGGAAGTTCATCTGGTTGTAGACGCTGCCCGCGGCCGTTCGCTCGGTGAAGTACACATAGCGATCGTCTTTGCCGAAGGCCGCACCCAGCGGATTGAGCTGACGCCGCTCCTCGCTGCCCGTGAGGTTCACGCCGCTGCCGCCGTCGACGTGATAGAGCCAGAGCTGCGTACCGCCGGGCCCCGCCGTCTTCGACACGATGATGTACTTGCCGTCGGGGGTCCACTCCGGCGAGAGGTACCGGGTGTTCTTGCCTTTCGTGAGGGCCTGCGGATCGCTGCCGTCCCGGTTGGCGATCCAGATGTTCTCGTCCCCGCTGCGGTCGGAGAGGAAGACGATCTTCGCGCCGTCGGGCGAGTAGCGCGGCTGCGAATCGAACATCAGGCCGGACGTGATCCGCGTCGCGCTGCCGCCGTCGATCGGCAGCGTGTAGAGGTCGCCGAGCAGCTCGAAGACGATGCTGCGGCCGTCGGGCGCGACATCGAGCGAGATCCACGATCCCTCAGAGGTGTCGAAGGCGATCGTCCGATCGGGCTCGAGCGGCAGCTCCTTCTTGTCCTTGCGATCTCCGGCGCCCTCACGCGGCTCCTGTCGATCCTGCGCGTGGAACGTCGCGCCGCCGAGCGCGGCGACGACCGCGAGCATCACGGGCCACGGATGTCGAGTGCGGCGAGCGGTCATGAGCGTCCTCCTCACTGCATGTCGGAACCGGTCCGGTCCGGCTGAAGCCGGACGCTAGCGTGACCGAGGTCCTCTGTCGTGCAATGGTCTGTCAGCGGGTTGGTGCGCGTCCTTTGCGGAAGTAGTCGTATAACAGCTTTGATATACGCGCTCCCGTCACGAGGGCATCGTTGTCGATCGTCCAACGCGTATCTTGCACCTGGCGGGTGTAGATCGCGATGACGTAGCGAAGGCCCGGTCCGGCGACGATGGCGGCATCCGAGCGGACCTGGCCGCGCACTCCGTTCGACCCGGGCTGTTTTTCCTCGTCGGTTCCGGTCTTGTTCCCGATCCTCAAACTGTCGTCCGACGGCAGAAGACGCGGGATCATGGCGCGATCCTGCTGTTTCGCGAGCGTGGCGAACATCGCATCCGATGCCGCAGGGCTGACTGCTTTCTGGTCTGCGATGAGTGCCATCAGGCGAGCCATTTCGCGCGGCGTGGTCATCCCGAGGCCGAATTCCTTCTCGAGCTCGGGCAGGACGTCGGCGCGGCCGTCGCGGAACGTCGGCCGGAAAATCCGGGTGTCCTTGAAGCCGTACGCGGCCAGCCGATCGTCGATGCGGGCCGTCCCGAGGCGGTTGACGAGCATGTTCGTAGCGGTGTTGTCGCTGAGCGCGATCATCAGGTAGAGGAGATCGCTCACCCTGAGCCCGAGCCCGTCGTGCATCTGCCGGAGCACGCCGGAGCCGCCCACTTTTTCGGCATCGCGGAGGGTCAGCACGGTGTCGAGCGCCAGCGAGCCGTCGGCGATCTGGTGATAGGCCTCGAGCATCACGGCCGTTTTGATCGTGCTCGCCGTAGGAAACCGCGTGTCCGCGTTGATCGCGAGCTCCTCGCGGGTCTCGAGGTTGATCGCAGCGACGCCGATCACGCCGTGAAACTCTTTCACGAGGCTGGCAATCGATTCGTCCATCGCGCGTCGGTCGGCGAGGTGGCTCTGCGGCGGCGCCGCGATCGCGGCGAGCGCCACGACGAGCAGCAGTGCGTTCACGGTGAGCGTCACTATAGATCCGATGCCCTCACGGAAGGTGTCCGACACGGCGAAAAAAGTACGCGAAAACTGCAATGATCAGCTTGCGCATCGACCTGGTTCGGCGCATACTCCGCATGCACTCTGCGTCATTCGATGCGCCGGAGCTGATGACCGAAATAACCACGCTAGGATCCTACCTGCGCCGCGAGCGGGAGCATCGCGGGCTGTCGCTGAGAACGATCTCGGAGAAAACCAAAGTGTCGCTCGGCCTGCTGGAAGGGCTCGAGGCCGACGATATCTCGCGATGGCCCGGAGGGATCTTCAGGCGGGCATTCGTGCGCTCGTACGCCCAGTGTGTGGGTCTCAATCCCGAGGACGTGATCCGGCGATTCGAGGAGCAGTTTCAACCGCCGGAGCCGGTCGCACCGCAGGTGAATGGCCACGGCACGCGGATGGCGGACACGGCCGCGTCCAACGGACGCCACGTGCAGGTCGCCACCCACCAGCCACCGTCTCGAAAGTCCCGATTGCTCGGCACCGCCGCGGATGTCACCGTGGCGCTCGTCCTCGCGTTCAGCAGTGCGGCAGCCGGCTCTCGCCTGCTGTGGCCGGTCATGCTGATTGCCGCCTACTATGCGATCGGCATCATGCTGACTGGCACGAGCCCCATGGTTGCGCTCCTGACCGATCAGCCGGTCCGCGACATCACGCCCAAGCCCATCCCGGCTCCGCTCGATATCGAGCCGCGTCCCATTGTGGAACGACGGCGCCACCCGCGCCGCAGCGTGACCATCCGTCAGCCCGCCGACGCCGAAGCCCAGGCCCAGTTTTAGTCCCCTACACGGGTTGTTCCGCGGTTACGCCTGAGGTGTATGATGACCGCGACGTGGACGGTGCTTTGCATTGCGCCAGCTGTCAGGGAGGGTGCAGCCAATGGGAATCATTGCGTGGATTTGTTTCGGGCTGGTCGTGGGCGTCATCGCCAAGCTTCTGATGCCGGGCCGCGATCCAGGCGGGTTCATCGTCACTATCCTGCTGGGTATTGCGGGCGCGCTCATCGGCGGATTCATCGGTAGAGCGATGGGATTCTACGGACCCAATCAGGGCGCCGGCTGGCTGATGTCCATCCTCGGCGCAATCGTTCTGCTGTTCATCTACCGAATGATGGTGCGCCGAAGCGCCTGAGCCTGCCAGGCTACCGTCGGGCGGGCGCCCGGTCCGGCGCCTGCCCACCGCTTTCACGCTACAATCGAGTCACCCCCCCGTCCGAACCGCGCCCCCGCCTGAATTCAAGGAGAACGTGATGGTCCGTTTGATTCGTACGAGCGTTTGCCTACTCGCCGGTGCCTGCGTTGCTGCCGCTGCATACGCGCAGACAGCTGATGAGATCGTCGCGAAGAACCTCAAGGCGAAGGGCGGCGTGGAGAAACTCAAGGCCATGAACTCCGTGAAGATCACCGGAACGATCTCCGCGCAGGGCATGGAGATGCCGATGACGACCTGGTCCAAGCGGCCGAATCTGATGCGCCGCGAGATGCAGATCAATGACAAGCGGATTGTCACCGGCTTCGATGGCATCACGGTGTGGGGAATCAATCCGATGATGTCGGGCAGCGACGAACCCCAGGAGCTGACCGGCCCGATGGCCCAGATGACGAAAGACGATGCCGATTTCGACGGCGTGCTCGTCGACTACAAGGAGAAGGGGCACAAAGTCGAGCTCGTCGGCACCGAGACGCTCGAGGGCAAGAAGGTCTATCACCTCAAGATCACGAAGAAGAACGGCCAGATCCAGCAGTATTACCTGGATGCCGAAAGCGGTGTCGAGGTCAGGACGGTGATGTCGCTTCAGATGGGGGCGTCGACGGTTGCGGAGGTCGTGACCGACCTCTCGAACTATCAGACCATCGACGGGCTGTCGGTGCCCTTCTCGATGAAACAGTCGATGAACGGCACGGTCGCGGCGGAAGTGAAGATCGACAAGGTCGAATTCAATCTGCCGATCGACGAGACGATGTTCAAGATGCCCGGAAAGAGGTGACGGCTGCGGTAATCCGCGTCAGGAGCTCTTCGCCCGTGAACGGCCGGACCAGCACGTTCCCGGCGTCGTAGAGCGTTCCCGGATTAGCCAGAAACAGCGTCTGAAGATCGGGGTTGTAGCGGCGAAGCCGATCGGCCAATGCCGGCCCCGATCCATCCGCCATCGACAGCTCGGTAATCAGGATGTCGACGGGTTTTCCGCTCAGGCATGCGAGGAGCGCGTGCCCCGAGTGCCGCGCATACACCGCCGCATACCCTTCCTCTTCGAGCACCTTGATACACGCGCCCGCCAGGTTCACGTCCTCAGACACGACAAGCACGTACGCCGCCGGCTTCGACGCCGAGTTTCGACGCGGCGCCCGGAACGGGAAGCCTGAAAAGGAGGCAGGATGCATGCGATATATACCTCCTAAGGCAAGGCGAGTGCCGACACAAAACGTTCGGGAAATCCCACGTTTTCGCGTGGCGGTGGCGCGATCGATTACGAAAGTGGAGGGGAGTTACAGAAAGGTGCCGGAGGTGCCTGGGTGCCTAAGGTGCGAGGGTGCCTAAGGTGCGAGGGTGGCTAAGGTGCGAAGGTGCCCAAGGTGCGAAGGTGCCGATGGGCCATGGCCCATGGCCCATGGCCCATCTCCCATCTGTTTTACAGTCCCCTGCCCAGGCGCTCCTGGAGCTTCTCACGGTACCCGCGGCTGAGGGTCAGGCGGGTGCCGGTGCGGAGGACGACGGCGTACTCGCCGTTCAACCAGGGCTGCATCTCCTGAATCCGCTCCATGTTCACGATCCGCGAGCGGTGGATGCGGAAGAACTTCTCGGGATCGAGGCGCCCCTCGATCGCATTCATCGTTTCGCGGAGCAGGTGCGACGTGTTGCCGACGTGGAGACGGACGTAGTTGCCGGCCGCTTCGATCCAGTCGATCTCGTCCATCCGGAGGAAGAACAGGCGTCCGGCGGACTTCACGACCAGGCGATCCGAGCGGGGCTGATTGCGGCGGAGATCCTTGACCAGCGCGAGCAGGCGGCGGCCCAGATCGCCGGTTTCCTCGCGTTCGATCTGTTTCCGCGCGCGCGTCAGCGCCTCACTGAATCGCTCGCGATCGAAGGGCTTGAGGATGTAATCGAGCGCGCGCACCTGGAAGGCCTTGAGTGCGTGCTGATCGTAGGCGGTCACGAAGATCACGAGCGGCATCCGCTCGGCGCCGACGGCTTCGATCACGTCGAATCCGTTCATTTGCGGCATCTGCACGTCGAGGAACACCAGGTCGGGCGTGTGATCCTGAATGGCCGTGACCGCTTCCTCGCCGTCGCGGCACTGCCCGACGAGCTCCATGTCCTGCTCGTTCGACAGGAGCGTCGTCAACCGTTCTCGCGCCAGCGGTTCGTCGTCTACGATGAGCGTCCTGATTTTCTTCATAGTCAATGTCCCCGTCTCGTTGAGGGTTAGGTGAGAGGTCGTGCCTGCTGCCGTGAGATCGCCACGCGGCTCACGGCGCGGAGCGAGCCCGCCTTCCCGTGGGCGCTCGTGTCGGTGCCATCGACGTGGCTCGGATGCTCGATGGTCTGCGCCAGGTCCGTGCGCCAGGGGACCGCGACGACCACGGCGAGTCCGGCCGGCAGCCGGTGGAATTCGAAGCGATAGTCCGCGCCAAACAACCGCTGCAGCCGCGCGCGCGTCGTCGAGACGCCGATGCCCTTCTGCAGCGCGGTCAGCGCATCCTCCGAGAGCCCGACGCCATCGTCGCGGACTTCCATCCAGAGCTTGTCGCCATCGCGCCGGGTGGTGATGTCGATGTGCCCGAGGCCGCTCTTGCGGGCGACGCCGTGCTTGATCGCGTTCTCGACCAGCGGCTGCAGGATCAGGTTCGGCACCAGGCCGTCGAGCGTGTCCGGCTGGACGTCGAATCGCACGATCAGCCGATCAAAGCGCGTCTGCTCGATCTGGATGTACTTCGTGAGGAACTCGAGCTCCGTTTTGAGCGTCACTTCCTGCTGCCCGATGTTCTCGAGGGTCAGCCGGAGCAGATCGCTCAGTCGCATCAGCGTGCGGTCGGCGGCTTCGACGTCGCGATGCATGAGCGCCGAAATGGCATGCAGCGTGTTGAAGAGGAAGTGCGGGTGCAGCTGCTGCTGGAGCGCCTTGAGCTGCGCCTCGGCGAGCTTGGTCTCGAGCTGTGACGCCCGCAGTTCGCGGTCGCGCGACTCGCGGTAGTAAAGGACCGCGTGGCTCAGGCCGACGATCGCCCAGTAGGTGATCATCTCCCAGTCGAAGTTCTGCAGGGCCGAGCGCTGAACCTCCGTCCACCAGTCGAACTCCCGCCCCTCCGCCAGCATCAGCCGCCAGTGCACCGCCGCCATCCCGGCGATGTGCCCCAGCGAGAAGAGGGCGACCGAGGGCAGGTGCACGAGCACCGCTCGGAAAAGACCCTGCCGTTCGAACCGGAAATGCTGCGAGAGCCAGATGATCGCCGGCGTGAACGCTGCCCAGAGGTACCAGTACGAGCAGTTCAGGATGACGAGCGATCGCCAGTACGTGGTCGGCTTGCCAAGCGAGACGGTGAGCTGCCAGGCGAGCGCCGAGGAGACGATGCCCAGCAGCGTCGCGACGGTGAAAATCACCCACCCGTGGACCCCGTAGCGAGGCTGGGTCCTTACCGGCAGATCAATTCCGGCGCCGCGCGGATCGAACTGGCAATCTGACGGAGGCTTCATCGTCGCTCGCGGTGACGGATCACCCCCACGCCGGGGTGAAGTCCATGCCCGTTAGACGTAGGACGAAGCCCTTTTGTCTCGTTAATTATCCGTAGTTGTGAGACTTGTCGCGTTGCCGCGGTCCGGATCGTGGCTCGTCCGCCGGCGAGGATTATTCGTCACCCGGTACCGGCTATTCGTCCCAGATCGCGAGATTTGTTCCGAATTCGGGACGGATTCGTCCGAACACCACACGATCGGATCCAGTTCGGCCGTGAGAGGCATCGAAGCGATGATCGCCGCCCGGCACCCGTGATCGAAGCGTGTTCGAACAAGACCAGGAGTTCAGGAGACCCTTTCGTGGATCCGGACTCGAGGTTCGGCGCTTGGCGCTCGAATCCTTGACGCCCGTGCTGGGCTGTCGCTCAAATGAAAACTGGTCTGGGCAAAGGGCAATGACAGGCCCGTCGTGCTGGACGATTGTTGGACTGAGAAGAACTGGCGAGACCGCAGTGCTGGGCTGTCGCTGAATTGGAAACAGGTGTGGTATCAGGCGGCGCCTGCGGCCCGAGCGAGGCGCGAAGTCGCCGAGCGAGAGCGCGCGGGAGTGGGCCCCGCAGCAAAAGTGAGAAAGCAGGCGAGACGGCGGTGCTCGGCGGCTGCGGAATTTGGAAACAGGTGTGGTCTCAGCAGCGCCTGCGGCCCGAGCGAGGCGCGGAGTCGCCGAGCGAGAGCGCGCGGGGGTGGGGCCCCGCGAGCACTGAAGAATGCGCGCGCGACTCACAACGAAAAAGTCCCGTGACGCAAAATTTTCGCCAACGCGCGGATGAAGATCGTTGAAAGCTGCCGTATCATGTCCACGTGAACGGATCCACGACACGCAGTCTCCGTAACTGGCAGACTGGAGAAGTTTTCACCACCAGCGACGCGACCGAGCTCTACGAAGTTGACCGCTGGGGTAAGGGCTATTTCTCGATTTCGAACGCCGGCCACGTGCTGGTCCACCCGACGAAGGATCCGTCACGGGCGATTGATCTGAAAGAGCTGACCGACCACCTGATGCTGCGCGGGATCCAGCTCCCCGTGCTCATTCGGTTCCGTGACATCCTTCGCCACCGCGTCGGGGACCTTCACAACGCCTTCAGCTCCGCGATCGCCCAGCACCAGTACGAAGGCAAATACGTCTGCGTCTACCCGATCAAGGTCAATCAGCAGCGACAGGTCGTCGAGGAAGTGCTCGACTTCGGGCGCGAGTACGGCTTCGGCCTCGAGGCGGGCTCGAAGCCGGAACTGCTGGCCGTTGCGGCCCAGGCCTACAACGACACGCCAATCATCTGCAACGGGTTCAAGGACGCGGAGTTCATCGAGATGGCGATGCTCGCCCATAAAATCGGGCGCAACGTCATCCCGGTCGTCGAGAAGTACACCGAGCTCGGCCTTATCCTGAAGTACGCCGCGAAAGTGGGAGTTCGGCCTCAGATCGGCATGCGGGTGAAGCTTGCCGCCCGAGGCGGCGGACGCTGGCAGGGGTCGGGTGGCTATCGCTCGAAGTTCGGACTGACCGTCGCGGAAGTTCTGCGCGGCCTAGAGGAGCTGAAGTCGCTAGGCATGCAGGACTGTTTCAAGCTCCTGCACTTCCACCTCGGCAGCCAGATCCCCAACATCCGCATCGTCAAGGGGGCGTTGAACGAAGCGGCCAGAATCTATACCGAGCTCGTAAAGGCCGGCGCGGGGCTGCAGTATCTCGACGTCGGCGGCGGACTCGGTGTGGACTACGACGGCTCGCAGACCAACTTCGAATCGAGCGTCAACTACACGATCGAGGAATATGCCAACGATGTCGTCTATCACATCCAGACGGTGTGCGACGACGCCGGGGTGAAGCATCCGACGATCGTGTCCGAGAGCGGGCGCGCGATCGTCGCATACCACAGCGTGCTCATCTTCAACGTGCTCGGCGTCTCCGCCTTTGGCGAGGAAAAGATTCCGCAGAGCATCTCACCTGACGAAGCAGAGCAGCCGGTCATCGATCTGCTCGAGACGTACCAGAATCTTTCGGTGCGCAACGCACTCGAGAGCTACCACGACGCGCAACAGGCGCTCGACATGGCGCTCAATCTGTTCAGCGGCGGCTACTTGCCGCTCGAGCAGCGATGCCAGGCGGAGAACCTGTACTTCGCGATCCAGGTCAAGCTGAAGAAGCTCGTCAGCCAGATGGACGACGTTCCAGAGGATCTCCAGGGGCTCGACGACGCGATGGCGGACACCTACTTCTGCAACTTTTCACTGTTCCAGTCGTGCCCGGACAGCTGGGCGATCAAGCAGCTGTTTCCGGTGATGCCGATTCACATGCTGAACACGCCGCCCACGCACCACGCCGTGCTCGGCGACATCACTTGCGACTCGGACGGCAAGATCGATCAGTTCATCGACCGTCGTGACGTGAAGCGTACGCTTCCGCTCCACAGCGTCAACGGCGAGCCCTACTATCTCGGTGTGTTTCTCGTCGGCGCGTATCAGGAGATCCTCGGCGACCTCCACAACCTGCTCGGCGACACTCATGCTGTGCACGTCAGCCTCGACGATGGAGGCAACGTCGTGCTCGACGCCGTGATCAAAGGGGACACCGTCAAGGAAGTGCTCGACTACGTGGAGTTCGACGCCGAGACGCTCGTGCGGAAGCTGCGGAGCGACGTCGAGCTCGCCGTGCGGGAAGGACGGATCAGCTACGAAGAGTCAGGCCGTCTCCTCGAGTTCTACGAAGAAGGGCTTCAAGGGTACACGTATCTCGAGGATCCCAAAGAGCGCTGATCCAATCCGCAATACCCCAATCAGCAATACCTCAATCAGCAATCCAGCGATCCGCAATCCTCAATCCCGCAATCCACAACCAGCGATCCTCAATCAGCAATCCTCAATCTTCAATGTGACTTCAGCATCCCATCCCTGATCGCCTTGAACTCGTTGCCGGCCTTCCACTCCGGGAACTTCTCCGCATTGGCGACCCGGTAGCCGACCGCGAAGAAGAGTTCTGCGTCCTCCGCGGCGCCGCTGAGATCCCAATCCGGTTTCACCTGATCGGAGGGCGCGTGGTAGTCGTGCTTCGTGTACTCGTCGCGCTTCGTTTTGCCGTATTCCGGCGGTTTGCCGATGTACTCGATGCCCTCGTCCGGATCCAGCGCGGGAACTCCCTGTTTCGCGAAGTTGAAGTGGTCGGACCGGTAATAGAAGCCCTTCTCCGGCTCCGGATCCGCGCGCAGTGTCCGGTTCTGCTCGGCGGCTGCGTCGCGCAGGTAGTCGTCGAGATCGGATGCGCCGAGACCGACGACGGTGATGTCCTTGGTGCGGCCCCACTGGTTGACGCCATCGATGTTGATGTTCGCGAGCGTCTTTGCCAGGGGATAGATCGGGGTCACCGAGTAGTACTGCGATCCGAGCAATCCCTGCTCTTCAGCCGTGACCATCAGGAAGAGGATCGATCGCTTCGGCACCGGCTTCACCGCCGTGAACGCACGCGCCACCTCGAGGACGGTCGCCACCCCGGACGCGTTGTCGAGCGCGCCGTTGTAGATCTTGTCTCCCTTGACCGGCGCGCCGACGCCCAGATGATCCCAGTGGGCTGAGTACACGACGTACTCGTCCTTGAGCGCCGGGTCGCTGCCTTCGAGCTTTGCCACGACATTGCGCGACTCGATCGTGCGAAGCGTGTTGCCGATCGCCATGGATGCCGAGAGCCCGAGCGGCACGGGCTTGAAGTCGCGCGAGGCCGCCTGCTTCTTCAGCGCGTCGAAGTCCTGCCCGGCCATCTTGAGGATCTTTTTGGCCGCATCGAGCGTGACCCACCCCTCGATCGCCGAGCGCCCCATGTTCTTGTCCGGGGTCACGAGATCGAACTTCTCGCGCAGATTGCCCTGGACGACGGAGAAGGGGTACCCGGCCGGACCCTCCTCGTGCACGATGAGCACGCCGGCCGCGCCTTTCCGTGCGCCCTCTTCGAACTTGTAGGTCCATCGGCCGTAGTAGGTCATCGCCGGGCCGTTGAACAGCTTGGAATCGAGCTTCGCCGGATCCGAGGGATCGGGCACGGCGGGATCGTTCACGAGCACCATGATCGTCTTGCCCTTGACGTCCAGCCCCTTGAAGTCGTCCCAGTTGTATTCGGGCGCTTCCACACCGTAGCCGGCGAACACGATCTCCGAATCCTTGATCTCGGCGCTGTCCGCGACGTGCTTGCTCCACGCCACCACGTCATCGCTCCATTTGAACGACTGGTTCGTGGCGCCCTTCGACACCACCAGCGGCCTCGTGTTCTTCGCCGTGATCCCGACGAGCGGCACTTTCTGGATGTAGCTGCCGTCGGTGTTCCCCGGTTTCAGTCCCAGTTTCTTGAATTCGTCTTCGATGTACTTGACCGTCAGCTCCTCGCCCTTGGTGCCAGGCGCACGGCCCTCGTATTCGTCAGCAGAGATCACTTTGATCCGGTCGAGAATCGGCTGGGGCTCGATCTTCGGGAGATCGGCCAACGGAATCTTCAGCGCCGGCGCTGCGGTCGCAGGCGCCGCGGCGCGGGCGGGCGGCTCGTTCTGTCCGCCGCAGCTCGCTGCCAGCGTCATGGCAAGAGCCAGGATGATGAAGGTCTGTTTCATAGCCTGATTCTATCCCGGCGCGGCCGAGGTGAGATTCGTGCACAATCAACAGCATGCCTTCGTTGCTCATTAGTTATGCGCACCCCGATGACGAGAGCTTCGCCGGGGCCGGCCTGGCGATGAAGTGTCAGGCGTCGGGCATCCAGACCGCGCTGGTGACGGCCACGCACGGGCAGCGCGGCAAGACGGGCGATCCTCCAGTGTGCCGGCCCGAGGAACTCGCCGCGTATCGCGAACGGGAGCTGCGGGAGGCTGCGGGCATCATCGGCTTGGGTGCGCTGCATCTCCTCGGGTACGAAGACCGTCAACTCGACCAGGCGCCGCCGGATCAGATCCGCAAGAGCCTCGTATCGCTCATCCGGCAGCATCGTCCCGTCGTGGTCGTGACGTTCGACCCCAACGGCTTCAACGCTCATCCCGATCACGTGGCGATGGGGCGTTTCACGATGGACGCCGTGTCGGCCGCCGCCGACCCTCGCTGGGCTCCGGACGCCGGAGAGCCGCATTCGGTTCGGCGCGTGCTGTGGACTCCTCCGACCCCACCGTGGGAGGCTGGGCGGGTCACCGCCCTCGAGACGCAGCCGGGCGTGGACTTCCTAATCGACATCTCCGCCTGGAAGGACCGCAAGGCAGCTGCACTGAAGGCACATAAGACGCAGCATTTGTCGATCGATCGGTACTTCTTCAATCAACCCGATCGGGATCGACTGCTCAGCGTGGAGATCTACAGGCAGGGATGGGGTCCCCCGCTTGCCCGTCGTCCGGCGGCAGACGTTTTCGAGGGGATTGACTTGGAAGCTGTCGTCGAGCGGACTTAGCGTTATTCGCGTTCGCGTTCGCGTTCGCGTTCGCGTTCGCGTTCGCGTTCGCGTTCGCGGTTCGCGGTTCGCGGTTCGCGGTTCGCGACTGAGCGGATAGCCGCCGGGTCTATTCAGCTCGCAAGACAACGAGCGGATCGACTCGAGTGGCCCGGCGCGCCGGTACGTAGCACGCGATTGCAGCCGTCAACCCGAGCAGCGCTGACACGCCCGCGAGTGTCAGCGGGTCTGATGGCGAGACGTTGAAGAGCAGCGCGGACATGAAGCGGGTCAGCCAGAGGGCTCCCGCCACACCGATTGCCAGGCCGATGGCCGCCTGGGTGAGTCCTTGCCGCAGCACGAGCCGGCGCACACTCGATGGCTCGGCGCCGAGGGCCATGCGAATGCCCACCTCGCGCGCACGCCTCGACACGTTGTAGGACAGCACGCCGAAGACGCCGATCGTCGCCATCAGCAGCGCGACGACTGCCAGCAGGCCGAGCAGCATCATCGATCCGCGCGCCGGCGCCACCGACTGACCGAGAATGTCGGTCATCGTCCGCATGCCGGTGATCGGCAGGGTCGGGTCGAGTTGACGGATCTCGTGCCGCGCAGCTGCAGCGACTGATTCGGGATCGGCCGACGTCCTCAGCACGAACGTGAAGTTGCTCCAGAACGGCATCAGCGTGTTGAGCCCGTACACGGCTTCAGTAATGCCGCTGTCGAGGCCGGCGAGCTTCACGTCGCGAACGATGCCGACGACGGTCGCGCGATCGAAGAGCTTGTTGTCCGGGGCGCCGAGGTAGATGTCGGCGCCGATCGGATCGCCCTTCGACGCGTCGGCCCAGTAGTGGCGCGCGGTCGATTCGCTGATCACGACCGATGGCGTTCCGTCGAGGCCGTCATGCTCCGTCAGCAGGCGGCCGCGCAGCAGCCCGATACCGACAGCCCGGAAGTATCCTGGCGTGATCACCCGATATGGGACGCCCGGCGGGGTCGTACCGGGAGGCGCCGGGTGAGCGATCACGTTGAACCAGGCACCCGTGCCGCGGCCGGCGACAGGCACGCCGCTGCCGGCCGCAGCCGCCTGCACGCCGGGCAGGCTCGACAGACGTTCAACCGCCCGATTCACGAAGTCCACGCGTGGCGGCGTCTTCGCATATGCAGGTCCAGCGAGTCCGACACGGAACGTGAGCATCCGTTCGATCGGAAAACCGGGGTCCACGCGCTGGAGCGCGATGAAGCTTCGCAACAGCAGACCGGCGCCTGACAGCAGCACCACTGCAATCGCGATTTCGGCGACGACGAGCACGCCTCTCACACGTCCGGGCGCGGCAACACTGCGTTGACCCTCGCGCAGTCCGGCAGCGGGCGAATTGCCCGTGACCTGCACTGCCGGGACGAGGCCGAATGCGAGTCCCGCGAGCATCGACACGCCACACGTGAAGAGGAGCGCCGCGGTGTCGATCGACGCGGTTGCGAGCCTGGGGATTCCAGCGGGCAGCCACGCTTTGACTCCGCCGAGGACGCCGTATGCGACAGCGACGCCGGCGATGCCACCAAGGCATCCGAGGACGACGCACTCGGTCAGCATCTGACGGGCGAGTCGCCCGCGTCCCGCACCGATTGCCTGACGAACCGAGATCTCCCGTCGGCGATCGGCGGCTCGCGCCATCATCAGGTTACCGAGGTTCGCGCACGCGATCAGCAGCACGCAGACGACGGCCGCCATCAGGATCCAGAGCCGCGTCGACGCATTGTCGAGGAGCGCTGTCAGCAGCGGCTGCATGTCGAGCGCGAAGTTGCTGTTCGCCTGCGGAAAATCGTGGCGCAGGTGCGCCATGATCGTCTGGAGCTCGGCGTCGGCGGTGGCGCGCGGCGTGGCACTCGGAAGCCGCCCGACGATGAACAGGAAGAACTCGGTGCGTGAGGCGCGCATGTCGGTTGACAACTGCGCAGGCGCCCAGAATTCAGCGGTCTCGTCGGGGAACTGAAAGCCGGGTCCCATCACTCCGACGACCGTGTGCGGCTGACCGTTGAGCGTGAGCGTCTGGCCGACCGCGGACGAATCGCTGTGGAAGAGACGCTGCCAGGCCGGGTGGCTCAGCACGACCACCGCGGGCGCGCCCGGTTCATCGTCGCGCGCAGTGAACGTCCGGCCCATCATGGCCGGGACGCCGAAGACGTCGAGCACACTGGCGACGCTGCGCACGCCCGCCACGCGTTCGGCATCACCGCGTCCGGTGATCGTCTCATTGACGGTGTAACAGCCCGCCATCGGCTGAAGGTGCGTCGCCGCGCGCTGAATGTCGTAGAAGGTCGCCGGAGTAAGGCTGTTGAGGGCAGTCGCATTGTCCAGCTGCCGATGCAGCACGAGGAACAGCTCTTCAGGCTTGTGAAACGGGAGCGGACGCAGCAGCACGCCGTTCAGGACGCTGAAGATTGCTGTATTGGCGCCGATGCCGATGGCGAGCGTGAGGAGCGCCACCACGGTAAAACCCGGCGTGCGTCGGAGCAGCCGCAGCGCGTAACGAACATCCTGCATGAACGTGGCAAACATCGACGTACTCCTGCTGGGATGAAGGTCGTCATCGGGGACCGATGGGGCAGTCCGCCGCTCCATCCACGCGGTCCGCGCCAGGGATCCAAACTCACTGCGCCAGTACGCATACTCGGCACGTCGCCCACGCCGGCGCGCATTGTCGGCAAGCTTCGCGGCCGTATCTGCTGCGTCGTCGAGTTGCTCGCTGGTCAATCCGGGCGGCAGCAACCTGGCGATCGCCAGTCGATAGAGGCGAAGCAGCAACGGCGATCGCGTCATGCTTTGCGGGTCCGCGGCAGCAACCGTTTCTCGCGGGCCATCGACGCGGTGCGTTCGAGCCGTCGTGCCTCGAGCTGCGCCACCTCGCGACCGTAACGCGTCATCCGGTAGCAGCGTCGCGGCGCTCCGGCCGACCCACCGCGATCGTCGATCTCTTCGATGAGCCCGGCCTCGAGCATCCGCGCGATCGCCGCGTACAACGTGCTCGCGGTCAGCCGTACTTCGCCGTCAGTCCGCGAGGCGACGTCCTGGATGACGGCGTAGCCGTGGAGATCCCGGTCGGCGAGGGAGAGCAGGATCTGAAAGACGGGAACGCTGAGCGGAAGCTGAGCGGAGGGATGAGAAGATCGCGGCACGCACGGGATTATACCGCATCGCGGTATACTGCCTTACGGATGGCAAATGGCAAATGGTAAAGGGCAAATGGTAAAGGGCCATGGGCCATGGGCGATGGGACAACGAGGAGACGACACTCTAGACACCGATTACTGAGCCCCTGTCCCCCCGGTTTCTACCGTCGTCCGGCTCCCGAGTTCCCGGTCCATGTCGAGGAGTGACGCCGGGTCGTTTCCGATCAGCTTGAACTTGGCAACGATTTCACGGCCGGTCTTCTCTTCCTCGACCTGCTCGGTCAAAAACCACTGGAGTTCGGCGACCGCGGCGAAAGCCTTCTCCTTGAACGCCGTCTCGTAGAGCGCGTCGATCTGGCCGCTGACGGCCTGCTCCTGCTCGAGCGCGCGTTCGAAGACGTCAGCCAGCGATTTGAACGACTGACGGGGCTCATCGAGTGGCTGCAGCGTGACCTCTGCGTCGCGCGCAAGGATGAAGTCGAAGAGCTTCATCGCGTGCATGTACTCTTCCTGACTCTGGAGCCTCAGCCATCGCGCGGCCCCGGTGAACTTCTGACGCTCGCACCAGGCGGACATCCCGAGATATGAGTAGGACGCGCTGAGCTCCGAGTTGATCTGGTGGTTGATGGCTTCGACGACGCGTGCGTGCATGACATCTCTCCTGAACGGCCGGCGGGCCGTTGGTGGCGATCAGGATTCGACTTCGAAGAGCTGGAACGACGTGACTGCCGCTCGTTGAAGCTGTCGGCGCTCACGATGATGACCGATCGGCGGCGGTTCGCGAGCCGGGGCCCGAGCGGCGTGCCCTCGAAGTTGTCGAGGCGCGCGAGCGTCTGGATGCTTCACGAAGCCGCGACGGCATTGTAGCCGGTTGCCCACCCGTCGAGCTGGCGTCCAAGCTAACCAATTCCCGTCTTCGTTCGTCTATGTCTATACTAAGACCTTCGTACTTCTGAAGCGCCCTGATTTTCGGCGGGCATTCGACGCCACCACGGAAAGGACACCATGCAGGCACTCTGGCGGGACTTGAAACATGCAATTCGCCGCCTCCGGCGCAGCCCCGGCTTTGCGCTCGTCGTCATCCTCACACTGGGGCTGGGCGTCGGAGCCAACGCCGCGATTTTTTCGCTGATGGACCAGGTGCTGATCCGTCCGTTGCCGGTGCGTCAGCCCTCCGAACTCGTCCTCCTCGACGGTCCCGGCGCCTTTCAGGGCCGCACGTTCAACGAGATGACGTTCTCGTACCCGATGTACAAGGATTTTCGGGACCAGAACGCAGTCTTCTCCGGAGTGCTCGCGCGCTTCCCGACGCAGATGACCGTGGTGTGGAAGGGGCAGTCGGAACGGGTGGAGGGCGAACTCGTCACCGGTAACTACTTCGAGGTCCTGGGCGTCACGCCTGCTGTCGGCCGCGTCTTCAACGCCGCCGACGATCGCATGCCCGGTGCGCATCCTGTCGCGATCCTCAGCCATGGCTACTGGCTGCGACGATTCGGCGGCGATCCGTCTATCGTGAACCAGCCGCTCGTCGTGAACGGCCACGCCATGACGATCGTCGGCGTGTCGCAACCGGGGTTCGCCGGCATTCAGGTGGGCCGGAGCGCCGACGTCGTCGTGCCGATGATGATGAAGGCGGAGATGACGCCGACCTGGAACGACCTCGACAACCGCCGCAGCCGCTGGCTCACGATCCTGGGCCGCCGCCGTCCCGGTGTGTCGACCGCGCAGGTCGAGTCGCAGCTGAACGTCGTCTACCGTCAGGTCAACGCCCAGGAGATCAAAGACATCAAGAACGCGTCCGACACGTTCCGTCAGCGCTTCGTTGCGAAGCACCTCAACGTGCTCGACGGAGCCCGCGGCTTGTCCGATCTGCGCAGCCAGTTCTCGACGCCGCTCATCGTGCTCATGTGCATGGTCGCCGTCGTGCTGCTCATTGCCTGTGTGAACGTCGCGAACCTGCTCCTCGCGCGTGCAACGTCGCGGCAACGGGAGATCGCACTGCGTCTTGCGCTTGGTGCGACCCGATCTCGGATCGTGTCGGAACAGTTCGTCGAGAGCCTCGTGCTGGCCATGGCAGGCGCCGCGATCGGCCTGGTGCTGGCCATGTGGACGGGCAGCCTGCTGCTGGCCACGCTTCCGGGCAATGGCGCGTCCACCTTGACGGCGACGCCGGACCTGCGCGTGGTCGGCTTCACGCTCGCGATCTCGCTCCTGACCGCTCTTGCGTGTGGCATCGCTCCCGCGCTCGCCGCCACGCGGTCCGCCGTGACGTCCGCGCTGAAGGAAGAAGCTGGCAGCGTCGCGGGCGGCGGCAGGCAGGCGAGGCTGCGGCGCGCGCTGGTCGTCGCGCAGGTCGCGATGTCCATGTTGCTCCTGGCCGGCGCAGGTCTCTTTGCCCGCAGCCTCTACAATCTGCGCAGCGTGAACCCGGGGTTCCAGGTCGACAGTCTTCTGACGTTCAATGTCGATCCATCGCTGAACGGCTACCAGCCCGAGCACGTGCTCTCGCTCTTCGAGCGCATTCAGCAGGAACTGTCGGCGATCCCTGGAGTCCGCGACGTCTCAATGGCGGAGGTCGGCGTGCTCACCGGCAACCAGTGGGGCATGACGGTCAGGGTCGAGGGCTACACCCGCAAAGAAGACGAAGACATGAATCCGACCGTGGACGGAGTGGGCACCCGCTACTTCTCGACGATGGGGATTCCACTCGTAGCGGGCCGCGAATTCACCGAGAAGGACACGGCGAGTGCTCCCAAGGTGGCCATCATCAATCAGACGATGGCGCACTACTTCTACGGCGACAACAATCCCATCGGCCGCCGCATCGGTTTCGGGCGTGACGCCGACACCACAATCGAGATCGTGGGCGTCGTGAAGGACGTGCGCGCGCTGCAGTTGCGCGACCAACCGGTGCGGTGCGTGTACTTGCCGTATCGTCAGGATGCCAGCCTGACGTCGCTGACCTACTACGTGCGTTCCGCGGGCGTGTCGTCGATCGGCGCGAGCGTACGAGAGGCGGTGCAGCGCATCGATCCGAATCTGCCGATCGTGGACATGAAGACGATGGAAGCGCAGGTCGGCGAATCGCTGTACGTCGAGCGGCTGGTGGCCATCCTGTCGGTGGCGTTCGGCGGCCTCGCGGTGTTGCTTGCCGCCATCGGTCTCTACGGCGTCATGTCCTACGCCGTTGCCAGGCGCACGCGTGAGATCGGAATTCGCATGGCGCTTGGCGCCGAGCGTTCCGGCGTCTTGTGGATGGTTCTGCGCGAGGTGGCGCTGATGGCGATCCTCGGGATCGTAACGGGACTCGGCGTCGCGGTGTACCTGACACGTCAGGTGCGTTCGGTGCTCTTCGGGCTCTCGCCAGGCGATCCCGCCACGTTCGCCGCCGCGGTCGCCTGTCTGTTTCTCGTGGCGCTGCTCGCCGGCTTCGTGCCGGCGCGCCGCGCGACCGCGATCGATCCGACCCTCGCGCTCAGATCCGAGTGAGTCGGCGGAGCGGCGCGGATGGAAACGCCGCCTCGATTTCGGACCGTGCGATCTCCCGCCAGGCGCGAGGCTGGAGCCGTCCCAGCTGGATCCCGCCGTAGGCGACGCGCATCAAACGCGTGACCTCACGGCCGATCGCCCCGAAGAGCCGCCGGATCTCGCGATTCCGGCCCTCGGTCAGCTCGACGACGAGGTGAGTCTCGCGTTCGGAGCGCTTCCGAACAGCCACGCGCGCCGCCTGCAGCCCGTCGATGCCTGCCTCCAGCCGCCGCGCATCGTCGTCATCCACGCGACCGCGCACGGTGACGACGTAGCGGCGGACGATGCGGTTCGCAGGATCCGTGAGCCAGTTCGCGAGGCGGGTATCGTTCGTGAGCAGCAGCAGTCCCGTGCTCGCCAGGTCGAGGCGGCCGACCGCCACCAGCGAGTCGCCTGCGCCGGCGAGCACGTCAAAGACAGTCGGGCGGCCGTCTGGATCGCGCCGCGTCGTGACGACACCGCGCGGCTTGTGGAAGGCGATGGTGCGCCAGGCGCTGGTGGTGGCCTTTACGCCGTCGATCGCGATCGTGACTCGTTCAGGCACGACGTCGGTTGCGGGATCGGTCACGATCCGCGATCCGACGCGCACCCGGCCTTCACGGATGAGCGCCTGCGCATCGGCGCGTGAGGCGAGCCCGAGTTTGGACAGGGCCCGATCGAGACGTACGGTGGGCCGGCGAGTCATCGAGCGTCGACCCTATCGTCACGGCGGCCGGCGGGCAGGTCAAGCGCGGCGCCCTTCGGCGTCTGGATCCGATCCCTGTCTTGATATACCTATGCGACTATGGGTATGCTCAGAGACATGACGGAGCGAACGACCATCGATCTGTTGCAGGGCACCCTCGCTGTCCTGATTCTGAAGTCGCTGAGCTGGGGACCCGTGCACGGCTACGGGATTGCCCGCTGGATCGAGGAGATCGCCGATCAGGATCTCCTCGTCGAGGAAGGGTCGCTGTACCCGGCGCTGCACCGGCTCGAATCGCGCGGGCTCGTGACCTCGCAGTGGAATGTCTCCGACACCAACCGGCGGGTCAAGACCTACAGTCTCACTGAGGCCGGACGGCAGCAGTTGCGCGCGGAGGCGGCGCGATGGACACGGTTTTCCGCTGCGGTGACGCGGGTGCTGCAGGCGCGCCGGCCAAGAACCGCGTAGCGGTCGAGCAGAATTGAACAGGGAACAACCCATGGCGAACGAATCGTGGAAACCGGAGCGGCGGGTGCTGAAGGGCGACCTCGACCAGGATGTCCGGGACGAGCTGGCATTTCATCTCGAGCAGCGGCAGCAGGAATACGCCGATCGTGGCTTCGAGCCATCCGCAGCGCACGCCGCCGCGCGTCGTCGCTTCGGCAATGTCGAGGAAATCGCGACAGCCTGCCGCGGGATCGACGAGGCGCGTGAACGCAACGAGCGGCGCGCGAGCCTGCTCATTGATCTCCGCTACGATCTGATCTACGCGGTCCGATCGCTCAAGGCCAGCCCCTCCTTCACGCTCGTCGCCCTGCTCACGCTGATGCTCGGGATTGGCGCCAACACGGCCATCTTCAGCGTCATCAACGCGGTGATGCTGCGGCCGCTGCCGTTCCGCGACGAAGGGCGTCTCGTCTTCCTGTGGTCGACCAGCCCTTCCACCTCGCGGGATGGGCTCACTCCTGGACGACTCAAAGACTTTCGCGAGCGCTTCACCTTGACCGAAGGGCTCGCTGGTCTCAGCCAGCTGACGATGAACCTGACCGGTAGCGGCGATCCGGAAAGGCTCGCCGGTTCGAGCGTGTCGTCGAATTTCTTCGACGTGCTCGGCGTTGCGCCGCTCCTCGGCGACACCTTTCACGCCGGCCGCGCCGACGATCGCGACGTCGTGCTGTCGTACGGCCTGTGGATGCGGCGCTTCGCCGCCGATCGTGGCATCGTCGGCCGGGACGTGACGATCAACGGCACGGCGCGCCGGGTTGTGGCCGTGATGCCCGCCGCGTTTTCCTGGCCGAGCATCACGGCCCGCGGATCGAGCAGCGGCCCCCTGCCGGAGCTCTGGGTTCCCGGGACTCACGAGGACATTCCCCGGACGATGAACGAGGACCCCAACGAGCGCCTGGCGGCGTCCCGGCAGATGGCCTACCTAAGAGCCGTCGTGCGCCTCAAGCCAGGGGTCACGATTGCACAGGCGCAGCAGGAGGCAGATGCGCTGGCGGCTGCCATCGCGCGCGATCATCGCGAGGACACCGGCTACGGCGCGATGCTGCAGCCGCTGCGCGAGCAGTTCTTCGGTGACGTACGCAAGCCGCTCCTGGTGTTGCTCGTGGCGGTCGCGTTCGTGCTGGCGATCGCCTGTGCCAACGCTGCGAGCCTGTTGCTGGGACGAGCCGTAGCCCGACACAAGGAGATGGCGATCCGGCTCGCGCTCGGCGCGACCCGCGGCCGGATCGTGCGCCAACTCGTCACCGAATCGATCGTGCTCGCGCTCGGCGGCGCGGCGGGAGGTTTGCTGCTGGCGTGGTGGGGACGCGCCTGGCTGATCGCATCGGCTCCCGGCGGGATCCTCCGCGTCGAGCAGACGGCGCTCGACGCGCGTGTCCTCGGGTTCACGATCCTCGTTGCGATCGTGACGGGTGTGCTGTTCGGTCTCGTTCCCGCGCGACAGGTCACTGGCGGCCGCGTGTCATCGGATCTCTCCGAGGGCGGCGGGCGCGGCACTGCCGGCCGACGGGCCGGACGGACGCGAGATCTGCTCGTTGCCGCCCAGATCGGCGTGGCGCTGGTCCTCCTCGTCGGCGCCGGCCTGTTGCTGCGAAGCTTCAGCGCGCTTTCCCACGTCGATACTGGAATCGATACGCGCAACCTGCTGACGTTCGAGCTGGTGCTCAATCGAAAAGACGATCCCGATCGTCAGGTGGCGTTCTACCGGGATGCGCTTCAGAAGATCGCGGCGCTTCCCGGCGTGCGATCGGCGGGCGCCGCGGTCACGCTCCCGATCGGCGGTGACGCGTTTAGCATCCCGATCGAAGTCGAAGGGCAGCCGCGACCACAGCAGGGTCAGGAACCGCGAATGGGCTATCAGGTCGTGACGCCCGCCTACTTCGCGACGATGGGCATGCGCATTCGCGAGGGGCGAGACATTCGCGAATCGGATACCGCCGATCAGGCGCGGGTCATCCTGGTCAACGAGACGATGGCGCGTCAGGTCTGGCATGATGGAAGCCCTCTCGGCCGCCGGGTCCGCGTCGCTGGGATCGACTCGGCTGCCTGGATGACCGTCGTCGGCGTCGTCGCAGACATCCGTCATCTCGGACCGGCGAATCCGCCGCGCCCCGAGCTCTATCAGCCGGTCATGCAGCGGCCGTTCTCGTTCATGACGTTCGTGGTCCGGACTTCTGGCGATCCGTACACCCTAACCGGTCCGATTCGTGCGGCGATCGCGTCAATCGATCCAATCCAGCCCGTCTCCGGCCTGCGAACGATGGACGAGCACGTGGCGCGAGCGCTCTCGCGGCCGCGGTTTCTGTCGACGCTCGTCGCTGGCTTCGGCGGTCTGGCGCTCGCCCTGTCGATCGTCGGGATCTACGGCGTCATGGCCTACTCGGTCGCGCAACGCACTCGAGAGATCGCGATCCGCGCTGCGCTCGGCGCC
>DATAEK010000188.1:0-5967 GCA_036258055.1 Vicinamibacterales bacterium | reverse complement strand
CGCTCAGCGCGCAGCTGCCGAATCCGTTCTTCGGCAATGCCAACGCAGGCCCGTTCGCGACGCAGCAAACGCTGTCGCGTGCGCAGTTGCTGCGGCCCTACCCGCAGTTCGGCAACATTCTCGCGCGGCGCGTCACCGAAGGAAAGAGCCGGTACGACGCGGCGATTATCGAATGGAACAAGCGGTTCTCGCACGGGATCGGCGGCCGCGTCAGCTACACCTACAGCGTTTTGAAGGACAACCAGATCGGGGAGGGGAATTTCTACAGCCCGCAGACGGCGAGCGGGACGGGCACGCTGAACAGTTTCTACTACGTCAAGGGCTCGCCGTACTACAACCCCGACGCGGATTTCACCTACAGCGTGAACGACGTGCCACACCGTGTGATCATCGCGCCGATCGTCGAGCTGCCGTTCGGGCAGGGTCGGAAGTGGGCGACCAGCGGGTGGGCGAACGCCATCGCCGGCGGCTGGACGGTGTCCGCCGCGATCAACATGCAGAGCGGCTTTCCGCTGTTCGTCGTCCAGAGCGACAACACGGGCACGTTCGGCGGCACGCAGCGCCCCAATCTGACCGGCGCGCCATTCGAGACGCCCGGGAGCTACGCAGATCGGCTCGCATCCGCCGATCATCCGACCGCGACCTGGATCAGTCCGGCCGCCTTCAGCACGGCATCAGCCTTTACGTTTGGCAATGCGCCGCGAACGCTTCCCGATGCGCGTACGCCGGCGCAATACAACACCGATGCGGTCTTCATCAAGGAGTTCCGGTTCGGCAGCAAGAGGGCGCAGTTGAAAATCGAGGAGCTGAACCTGTTCAACCGCGTCAACGTCCGCGCGCTGCGAGGATCGGGCACGGTCGGCCAGTCCAACTTCGGCCAGACGAACATTCAGGCGGGGTTCATGCGGATCACGCAGATCTCGTTCCGTTTTATCTTCTAGCTCCAGACCGCGGGCCTTCGCCCCGCCGGACCCCCATCCCACCCCACCGCGCACAGTCCGCGCGGTGGGGACCCCGGCTCGCCGTCGCTCACGGGGCCCCCTGCCCCGCTCCGGCGGGGCGCGCCTGTGGCGCGCCTCGCGGTTGCTCGACTTTGATACATTCGCGCCGTGCAAGCACGCCATCGAAGCGCGCTGACGGAAATTCCTCTCTGCCTGTGCGTCTCCTTGGCCGTTCTTAGCTGGTCTTTTCCGGATTTCTCGTCGCTCCTGGCCCAAGATCCCGGACTCGGACGCATCTCCTTTCCAACCTCTGGGTCGCCTGCGGCGCAACCACATTTCATCCGCGGCGTGCTCCTCCTCCACAGCTTCGAGTACGAGGATGCGATCGAGTCGTTTCACCAAGCGGAGCGCATCGATCCCTCTTTTGCGATGGCGTACTGGGGCGAGGCGATGTGCTACAACCAGCCGCTCTGGTTTCACGAAGACCTCGCCAAAGGACGCGACGCGCTCGGCCGGCTGCACGCGGCGCACGTCACCTCTCGCGTGAGCGTCCGCGAACAGCGATACATCAAGGCTGTCGAGCGCCTCTTCGGCGCGGGTGACAAGGCGGCGCGGGACCGAGCCTACGCGGACCAGATGGGCGAGCTCGCGCGCGCGTATCCAGACGACGACGAAGCCGCGGCATTCTATGCGCTCGCGCTGCTGGCGACAGTTCCGGCGGCGACGCTGAATGCCGATGTGTCGCTGAAAGCCGGCGCGATCGCCTCCGCGATCCTCGAGAAGAACCCGCAGCATCCCGGTGCAGCGCATTACGTTCTCCACGCGTACGACGACGGACAGCATGCGGCGATGGGCCTCAAGGCCGCGCGCATCTATGCGCGTATCGCACCGGCGTCGAGCCACGCGCGGCACATGCCGTCGCATGTGTTTCTTCCCCTCGGCATGTGGGACGAGGCGGCGATGGCTGACGAATCCGCGTTCGCCGCGTCCGTCGACTGGGTCAAGCGCCACGATGCCTCACCCGCACAGTTGGATTTCCACAGCCTGTCGTGGCTGCAGTACGAGTATCTCCAGCAGGGAAGGTTTGCGAAAGCGCGCGAGTTGCTCGAACCGGTCCGCCGCGCCCTGACCATGCCGGCCCCTGACGTGCATTTGCACGTCGAAAGCGAGATCGGCCGCGGCTTCGCGCCGATGGCGCTCAAGAGCGAGCTGGCCTCCATGCGCGCGCGTCTCGTCGTCGAGAGCGGGAACTGGAGCGAGATGAAGGGACGCGGGACCTTCGACAACGTCGACGAACTGTTTGCCCTCGGGATCGCCAGCGCCAAACTTGGTGACGTCGCGCGCGCGGAAGCCGCGCTCGAGCATCTGGGAACGGCGATCGGAGCAGCGCCGGATCCAGACAATCGTCAGCTTGCGCAGATCATGCAATTAGAACTGTCTGGCCTGCTGAAAGCCGCGACGGGCGCGCGGACCCAGGCGCTCGCAGAGCTCGAGGAGGCGGCCGTCCGCGAAGCGAGCCGGCCGCGACCCAACGCCCGGCCGTATCCCATCATGCCCGCTGTGGAGTTGTACGCAGAGGCGCTGTTGGCGACCGGGAACGCGCGTGCAGCCGTGAAGGAGTTTCAGACGTCGCTCGCGCGAACGCCTCGGCGGGCAGCGTCGGTGATTGGGCTGGCGCGAGCGGCCAGAGCTGCCGGCCTCCGCACCGAAGCCCTTCGAGCCGCGCGCGAGTTTCTCACCATCTGGCGGTTCGCGGACCCCGATCGGGCGGAGCTCAACGAGATGCGAACGATGCTCAGACCTCGGTAATGTCGACGGCTCTCGCATAGAAGAACAGATCCAACCGACGTGTTCGAATGGCCGGATCGTTGACGCGCAGGACCAGGTGATAGCGTCCGGGCGCCGTCGGCATCCAGCGATGCCACCACAGGCTCCACGTGGCCGTAGTCGCCGGCCTCGGGCAGTCGGTGACGTCCGCCCAAGCCTCGCCCGACTGAAAACGGATTTGCAGTGCGCTGGTCGGAGTCGAGCCTCCCCACACGATGCCGACGACGCGGTACACAGGACGGCCGCCCACAGCCCATTGCTCGACGCGGATTGGAACCGCGGCGACATCGATGGTTGCTGGCGTGAAGTCGCGCGCCAGCGTCGCACCCGCGGGCTGATGCGTCCGAGTCGCAAACTCCCGCATCTGCGGCGTCGGCTCCGCATCATCTGGCACGAGAAGGACACGGTTGACCCACTTGATGCACGCACAGCCATACCAGCCGGGAACCACGAGACGGACGGGTGCGCCGTGGTGCGGCGCCAGGGGCGCGCCGTTCATGTGGGTCGCCAGGAACGCGTGCGCCCGCTCGAGATCGTCGCGCGAGAAGATCCAGCTCGCGCTCGGAACGGAGGTCCGCGACGGATGTCGCTCATCGTCGATGCCAGACACGAGTACGCGAGACGTCCCTGGCGCGAGTGGCAGGCGGTCGAGCAGCGCACCAATCGGAATGCCATCCCAGCGCGCGACGCTTATCAAGCCGTAGTTGTTCGGATTTGTGTTCCCGGCGCATTCGAGCAGATGAGTACCCGTCGGTGTGACCAGGTGACCGAGCGTGTCGAGGGGGATCTGACGCGGCGCGCCGTCCCCCAGGGCAACTGTCCACGGACTCGTCGCAGCGACTTCGTCGGGACAGGCTGTCCTGATGAAGAACTGATCGGTCGGCGTAACCGTCGCTTCAGGATCGAGACGCGATAAATCCGTGAACAACCGCGCATCGAGACCTGCGCCGAGAAGCTGGTTCAATGGAGGATCGTCGAGTCGTGCCGGGTCGCCGAGGGGAAGCGTACGGACGAACCGGCCGGAGTTGAGTGGTGGTTGTGCGTCGATCAGCTTTTCAAGGGGCGCGAAGAGGCCCGCCGCGGCGCCGCCGGACGCCGCCAGAAAGCGCCGGCGTGAGATCGGCGCGGCGATCGGGTCGCGTTGCATCGACACCTTTCTTTATTCAGTTTGCCGCGGGGCCCCACCCCCGCGGCCCGCCAGCGCTCCGCTTACGCTCGCGCCGCTGTTATTTGCAACGAGCCGCTTGTAGTGGCATCAGTCCCAGCCGAACGCCGAACGCCGAACAGAAATAAACGTTCATTTACTACTTGTCAATGCGTTCGTCGGCCGCCTGAAGCCGGCCACTACGGGACCGCGCTTCGTCCCTGACACAACAGCATCCACGACACACTTCACAAACAACCGACGAGACGGATGTACGCTCGGGCCGTTCGCCGCTGCGAAGGAGGCCAGTATTGTTCAGGACCGCCGCGATACCGCTCCTGCTGTTCACGTTCGTCGCCATTCCACACGCGTCAAACTCCGCGCTCGGGAACGGCAATCGCGGCTTCGACGTCGAGAAGCTCGCCGATGGCGTCTACGCCGTCATGCGGCGTGAGCCCGCCGGCCTGGCCGTTCACGCCAACAACCTCTTCATCGTCAACGAGGACGACGTGGTCGTCGTCGACACCAGTCAGAGTCTCGCGCTGACGAAAGAGATCATCGCCGCGCTGCGCAAGATCACGACGAAGCCCGTGAAGTTCGTGATCAACACGCACTGGCACGACGATCACTACATCGGCAATCAGGTGTATCGCGAGGCGTTTCCGGGCGTCGAGTTCATCGCGCACGCTGCGACGCTCACGGATTACCCGGTCGACGGCGTACCGAACCGCCAGCAGATGAAGGCCGGGATCCCGCCGCTGCTCGCGAAGGTCAAGGAGCTGTTGCAGCAGAACAAGAACCTTGCGGGCCAGGATCTGACGGCCGAGGAACGCGCCGCGTTCGAGAGCGACATCGAGTGGGCGGAGCGTTATCTCCAGGAAGTGCCGACAGCCGACGTCATCTTGCCGTCGATTGCCGTCACCGACCGGCTGACTCTCACGCGAGGCAAACGCAGGATTGAAATCCGTTCCGTCGGTCCCGGCCACAGTCAGGCTGACCTCATCGTCCACCTCCCGGCCGACAACATCGTCATCGCAGGAGACCTCGTCATCTGGCCGATTCCACTCGCGGGTTTGAAGTCCTCGATTGGCGGATGGGTCACCGCGCTGCAGCGAATCCGGGATCTGAAGCCGGCGGTGATCGTCCCCGGCCACGGTCCGCTGATGAGAGACGATGCGTACCTCGAGCAGATGCAGGGCGTGTTTCGATCGTTGAAGCAACAGGTGGACGCGGCCGTCGCGCGAGGCGAGACGCTCGAGCAGGTCCGCAAGAGCGTCGACCTGGCGGACTGGCGTGCGACGTTTGCAGCCGGCTCGCAGCTGCGAGCGTTCCTGTTCGACTACTACGTCACCGGACCGGGCGTGGCTGCCGCGTTCCGCGAAGCGAAGGGATAAGGCGGACCCCAGCGGCCAGCGCCTGCGGCCCACGCGGGGCGCGAACGCGCGAGGCGTGAGCGAGCGACAGCCTTGAGCCGTTGCGACGCGCGACAGCGCGGAGTAACAGCGGCGGGGGTGGGGTCCCCGCCGCACGAGAAAAGGTGGGCCCCGCGAGCACTGAGAAATGCGGACAAGCGCCTCCGGCTGTAGCCGAACCGAGAACCGCTAACGCGTCATCGCCCCCAGCACCTGTCCGATGACCTCATTGAACGCGCGCTGTTGGATCCATCGAACGACGACGACGATGTCGTTCTCCCAATCGATATAGATGATGTTGCTGCCGTTGCCCTGGAACGTGACAGCGGTGGCGGGCGCGTTCGAGAACGGCTTGCGATCGGTGTTGAGAAACCAGTTCATGTAGCCGTAGGTCGCGTTCGCCGGCCCAGGCGTCCGTGCCATCTCGATCCACTTCGGCGAGACCAGCTGCTTGTCTTTCCATTTGCCGTTCCGGAGGAACAGGTAGCCGAATCGCGCCATATCGCGCGCGGAGATGAACATCCCGCCGCCCCAGTGCCCGCCTCCGGTCATGGACTGCATCTTCTGTCCGTCGATATCAACCCATGCGTTGTCGTACCCGTACCACCGCCACGTCGCCGACGCGCCGATCGGATCCATGATT
>DATAEK010000168.1:0-6691 GCA_036258055.1 Vicinamibacterales bacterium | reverse complement strand
CGGCTCTCATTTTTATCCGGGGGGCTTCGCCCCGCCGGACCCCCCTGCGCCCTCGCTCGCGGGGGCCCCATGGCCCCGCTCCGCTCCGGCGGGCGCGCCTGCGGCGCGCGACTGACTGCCGACTGTGACTGCCGACTCCCGACTGCCGACTAGCGACTGATATCTATTGCCCGAAGAAGTACCGCACGCCGAACTGAATCTCACGCCCGGGGAAGTACGTTGACGGCGTGCCGAAGCTCGCACCCGCCACGTTCTGCACGCTGGCCACGTTGTTGCGGTTGAACAGGTTGAACGCTTCGACGAGAGCGCTGATCCGATGGCCCTCTCCGAAGCGGAACTGTTTCTCCACACGCATGTCGACGTCCCCGTAGGCCTTCGTCCGGAACGAGTTTCGCGGCTGCGTCGTGTCGCGCTGATCGACCAGGCCGTCACCGTCGAGGTCGACGATGCCGCGCGGGTTGAAGGCCGAGCCGCTCCGCCAGAACACGATTCCGCTGACCGCGATTTCGTACGGCAGCGTCACCAGGCCGTTGCCCGTGAAGATGTGCGGCACCGACTGGTTCGACGGCCCCTCGTCGATCTCCGGGTGATTGTTGTTGCTGAAGGTCGATCCGACGTTGCCGGTCAGCAGGTTGTCCCGCGCGCGCGATCCGGTGTACGACGCCCCGAACTGATACCCGTTCACGAACCGGCGCCGGAAGACGAGGACGATGCCGTCGTAGTCGATGTGGCCGTCGTAGCCGACCTGGCTGATACGCGGTCCGCCATCTGTCGTCTTACCGAAATTCGGATTGCCCGGCGGCACGTCGTAGAGGTTGACGATTCGTCGCGTCAGCAGATCGTGGCTACGCCGGTGCACGTACATCGCCGACACCATCATGGTGCTGCCGAGTTGCTGGTCCACGCCGACGTTGAACCCGTTTGTCCACGGCGTGCGGTCCTCGTCGTAGACCGAGACGTCGCGGCTGAAGGCCAATGGACCGCGGGGGAAGAAGGACAGCACGCGATTGCCGAGAATCGATCCGCCGGGCACGTCGAAGAACTCCCAGTCGGTGCCGACGTACGTCAACTCGAGCAGCGAGAGCACCTGCCCCGGCGTTTTGCCCGAGAGCTGCTGCACGTTATCCGCCGTCACGATCGGCGGCACGGCCGGATTAGGCACGCTGATTCCGAGCAGCTTGTAGAGCGCCAGCGGATCCGCGCGCAGCGCGTTCGCGAACGTCCTGTAATTTGGATTCTGGGCCGGTGGTCCTCCGCTCCCCGGGGGGAAGCCCGAGGTGATCACGAGATCGATCAGCGTGTCCGTGTAGTCGGTGCCGAGACGGGGGAGCGCGACGTCGAACGCGGACCGCGTGAAGACGCCGCCTTTTTCCGGCACCGTCGCGGCGGCAGAGAGCACGTTTCGATCGAAGAAGAGTCCCCAGTTGGCCTTGACGAGCGTCCGATGGTTGTTCGCGACATCCCAGATCACGCCCAGCCGCGGCGAGATGTTGTTCTTGTCGCCGCCGAAGAGGCTGTCGTAGTCGTACCGAAGCCCGAGGTTGAGCGTGGCCTTGGGGCTCACCTGCCACGTGTCTTGTCCGAAGAACGCCGTCGCGTTGCTCGTGATGTCCAGATCGAGCGAGCCGTTGGGATTGGCCGACAGCGTGAAGAAGCGCGCCGCTGACTGCTGGAAGCCGAGCGTCTGGAAGAGCGCCGCGTTGATCGCATTGGCGTTGGGGTTGATGAACGCCGCCGAGTACTCGACGTCGTTCTGCACCTCGTTGAATCCCGTCAGCGTGACGCGGTTGAAGTCCCATCCGGCCTTGAACTGATGATCGCCGTGCCAGTTCTTGAAGTGCGAGAGCGTCTGGCTGATCTGGAAGCGATTGGGCTCCCGATCGCTGCGCCCGCCGAAGGGCGCGCCGGTCTGCAGGAAGCCGGGGTTGACCAGCAGCAGCAGGATCGGCTCCGCGCGGGTGGTCCGCTCGGCGTTCGCGCCCGCATCCTGATGAATGTAGCCCACCGTCGATTCCAGGAACGTGGTGCTGCCGAAGAGTTTCGTGTCGCGTCCGATCAGCGCCCAGCCGTCGTCGTTCGTGGTTGCCGCGGCGCTCGGGAGCGCCTGTGTGCCGGCCACTGGCGAGCTGATTTCCCCGGTGACGTCCTGGCTGTTGTTGTTCGCCGTGATGCTCAAGCGATGACTCGCGTCGAACGAAAAGTCACCCTTCCCGACGAGCGTGTAGGCACCGGTCTCAGGACCAATCGAGAAGTCTTCGACGCCGCCGGGTGTCGCGGTTCCCGCAAGGACGAAGGCCGGGATCTTCGACCGATCGATGTTGACGCCGCGGGTTTCGTCCAGTCTTTCGAAAGAGCCGAAGAAGAACGCGCGGTCCTTCTTGATCGGGCCGCCGAGTGTGCCTCCCCACTGATCGCGCGAGAGCTTGGGCGCATCCTGCCCCTCGACGTTCGAGGCATCCAGCGCATCATCGCGGCGGAACCAGAAGGCGCGGCCGTCGAGGTGGTTCGTGCCCGAGCGGGTGATGACGTTGACCACACCTCCCTGCGCGCGGCCGAACTCGGCTTCGTAGCCCGTCGTGACGACCTCGAATTCGCGGACCGAGTCCTGCGTGTAGCGCAGCGCTACACCGCCGTTGAGCGGGTCGTTGTTCTCGGCGCCGTCCACGAGGAACGACACGGCCGCGCCGCGCTCGCCGAAAATCGAAACGTTCGCGCCCTGCTGGCCTTCGGGCACCGGCCGTGCGCCGGGCACGAGCGACACGAGGTCCACGAAGTTGCGTCCGTTGAGCGGCAGGGCGTCGATCGTCCGGCCGGTCACACGCGACGACATGTCGGACCGCTCAGTTTCGACGAGCGGCGTCGTCGTGGTCACCTTGACCGACTCGGCGACGCCGGCGACGGCCAGCGTGATGTCCAGCGTGGCCTGCTGATTGATCGCGACATCGATGCTGTCGCGGGTCGCGCTCCTGAACCCGGACAGCTCGTATGTGACCTGGTAGACCCCCGGCGGGAGGAGCGGCACTCTGTAGGTGCCGTCGGAGCCGGACGTCGCGGTCACCTTCTCGCGCTGCAACGCCGGTCCGCTCACCGTGACCGTCACGCCCGGCACAACTGACCCGCTCGAGTCCTTGATCGTGCCGGCGATCGATCCGGTGATTTGTGCGAAGCTCGTTGCCGGTGCGAGAATTCCGGCGAACACTACGACGAGCGCGCAAAGGGAGGTCGTGATCGGACTGGAGGGCCGGACAGAAGACATGCGTCACCTCGAGATCAGTACGTCCCGCTTACTTACAGGAATGCTGTAACGTTGTCAAACGTGTGACGCGTTGGTACGATGCACCGCTCCTCGATGCGCAGGTCCCGGGCATCTCGTGAATCGGCACCGGCGACGCGTCGCCGCCGTCAGCCGTCGGCACGTCACGGTTTTCTGACCGTTGGTCAGACGGCGCGGATTCTTGGCGTCAGTCCTTCCACGCTCCGGTTGTGGGAGTCGGTCGGCCTCGTCGCTCCGGTACGCAGCAACGGACGCTATCGGCTGTACAGCCCCGAGCTCCTCAAAGTTCTGAAGCGGATCAAGTACCTCCGCGAGGTCCAGAAGCTGAACGTCCCGGGCATCAAGCGCGAGCTCGGAGAAGAGGTCGTGCCGAAGTCGCGGGGCCTGTCACGTCCGCTCGGTCCGAAGCTGCGACGCCTTCGCGCCCGAACCGGCATGGGCATCGTCGAAGCCGCCGGGCAGGCGGGCATCTCCGCGGGTTTCCTCAGCTCCATCGAGCGGGCGCAAGCCAATCCTTCGGTTGCCACCCTGCAGCGTCTCGCGACGGCGTACGGCACGACCGTCATGGAGTTGTTCCACGCACCCCGGCACCGGAATCGTCTCGTGCCGCCGGCCGATCGGCGCGTCCTGGAAGTCCAGTCGGGCGTGCGCATGGAGCTGCTCTCGACCGGCGCGACGATGCTGCAGTCGATGCTGTTCCGGGTGGCGCCCCTCGCCGGTAGCGATGGCGCGTACTCGCATCAGGGCGAGGAGTTCATCTTCATGCTCGCGGGCACGCTCGAGGTCTGGCTCGACGAGCTCCAATGCTTCGTGCTCAAGGAAGGAGACAGCTTCTGGTTCGAGAGCACGCACGGGCATCGCTGGTTCAACCCCTCTGACACTGACGCCGTGCTGCTCTGGATCAACACCCCCCCGACGTTCTGATCGATGGGATACCTCGTCCTCCTCATCGTCTACTCGCTGGCGCAGATTGCCCTCGGCCTCTGGATTGGCAGGCGCGTACGCACTTCGAGTGACTTCTTCGTCGCCGGACGTTCGCTCGGTCCTGGTCTAATCTTCTTCACGATGCTCGCCGCCAACATCGGCGGCGGATCCACCGTCGGTGCGACGCGTCTCGGTTATCGCGACGGGCTCGCCGCGGTCTGGTGGGTCGGCTCGGCGGCCATCGGCTCGGTCGTGCTCGCTCTGTGGATCGGACCGGCCATCCGCCGGCTCGCGGCCACGCACGATCTGCGCACCGTCGGCGACTTCCTCGAGTTCCGCTACGGTCCCGCCGTGCGGACGGTGATCGCGTTGCTTCTCTGGGTCGGCGCGCTCTTCATCCTGGGCGGTCAGCTGATCGGCATCAGCCGGATCCTCACCGTCGTCATCGGCGTGCCCAAGGCGACGGGTTGCATCCTCGGCGGCATCGTGATCACCGCATACTTCACGGCCGGCGGGCTCCAGACGTCGGCGTGGGTCAATGTGATCCAGCTGATCGTCAAGATCGCAGGGTTCGCGCTCGCGCTGCCGCTGGCGCTGTCCGCGGTCGGCGGCCTTTCGACACTTCGCGAGCTCCATCCGACGCCGGACTACTGGAATCTCTGGAAGGGCGGCGGATCGGGAATCGTGTACCTCGCGATGCTCGGTCCCGCCTTCGTGATCTCGCCGGGCCTGCTGCAGAAGATCTACGGCGCCCGTGACGATCGGGCGGTCACCCTCGGCGTTGGCGCCAACGCCGTAGGTCTCTTCGCGTACGCGATGGTTCCGGTGCTCATGGGCATGGTCGCGCGGGTGAGATTCCCGAATCTCGCGCCGGCGGAGTACGAGCTGGCGCTCCCGCTCGTGCTCATGCACGTCGTGCCGCCGGTCGTCGGCGCGATCGGGCTCGCCGCGGTCTTCTCAGCGGAGGTGAGCGCGGCCGACGCCGTGCTGTTCATGCTCACCACCTCGCTCGCGAAGGATCTCTACAAGCGCTTCATCAATCAGGCGGCGAGCGATGCGGAGGTGCTGCGCGTCACCCGGTTGACCGCAATCTTCGCGGGCGCGCTCGGCGTCGTCATCGCCCTCATCGCGGCGAGCATCGTCGACGCCCTCGGGATCTTCTACACGCTGATGGCCGTGGGGCTGTTCGTGCCGGTTCTGGCCGGGCTCTATTCACGACGGGCGGGAACGCCCGAAGCGCTGGCCGCCATCTTCGCGGGGATTGCCGTCGTCATGGCGATGCAACTGACGTACGGCGCCGGCGGTCATTGGGGTTGGACGCCCGCGATGGCGGGGTTGGCGGCGGCGGTCGTGGCGTTCGGAGTGATGCTCGCGGCACGGGGAAGACGCTGACGGGCCGCTCGGGCGGGGCTCGGCGTTCGGCGTTCGGTGGTCGTGCTGGGCTGTCGGTGAATTGGCAGCAGGGGTTGTATCAGCAGCGCCTGCGGTCACAGCTGAGCGCGAAGACGCGAGGCTGTAGCGAGCGACAGCCTTGAGCCGTTGCGACGCGCGGCTGCGCGACGCAACAGCGGCGGGGGTGGTGCCCCGCCGCTCTAGACAAAGTGGGGCCCCGTGAGCAGTGAGAGGTCGTGCTGGACTGCCGGTGAACTGGAAACAGGCGTGGTATCAGCAGCGCCTGCGGCCCGCCCGAGGCGCGCAGTCGCCGAGGGCGAGCGAGCGGGGGTGGGGCCCCGCGAGCGCTGAGAAATGCTAGCGGGAGCAACGAATGGGACTCTTTGACCTAACCGGCAAGACAGCCGCGGTCATCGGCGGCGGCTCGGGGATTGGCGAAGCCGTGACCCTCGGGTGCGCGCGACATGGGGCGCGGGTGGTGTGTCTCGACATCAACGACGCCGCGGCGACCAGGGTCGCGGCTGCCGCGAAAGATACGGGCGCGCAGGCGGAATCTGGAGCACTCGACATCCGTGACACCGCAAGCGTGGAGGCGACCTTCGATCGGATCCGCGACGCCCATGGCAGCGTGGACGTGGTCATCTGCACTCCGGCGATCAACGTGCGCAAGAAAATCCTCGACTACAAGAATGAGGAGCTCGATCGGGTCATCGACCTGAACCTCAAAGGAAATTTCAACGTGTTGAGGGCGGCCGGACGGATCATGACTGCGCAGCGGCGCGGCAGCATCGTGCTGTTCTCGTCGATTCGCGCGCAGGTGGTCGAGCCAGGCCAGGCGGTCTACGCAGCGACGAAAGCCGGTATCCTCCAGATGGCGCGCACCGCCGCGGCGGAGTTCGGTCCCTACGGCGTGCGCGTCAACGCCGTCGGACCGGGCGTCATCGAGACGCCGTTGACCGAGCCGATCAAGCGCAACCGGGACTGGTTCAACGCGTACGCAGCCAAGAGCGTGTTCAATCGGTGGGGACGTGCGGAAGAAATGGTGGGCCCCGTCCTGTTCCTCGCCTCGGACGCCGCGAGCTTCGTCACCGGCACGATCCT
>DATAEK010000153.1:0-55667 GCA_036258055.1 Vicinamibacterales bacterium | reverse complement strand
TATCCATCGACAAATGTCCAAGCGCCTTGCCGTCGCGGACGCCCTTTGACACGATTCTCGCGGCTGTGCGATGGGCCGCACCCATCCCGTCGCCGAGCAGCAGGATGAGATTGCGCGCTCGCGGTGAGCTGCCGCCGCCGGCCCAGCCTTCGACGGTCAGCTGCACGCTCGCCCGCGCGCCGTCAGCCGTCTTCGCCTCGATCGCGAGTGGACCCGCGCGGTTCACGCTGTAGTCGCGAAGCAGGAAGTTGGTGGTGTTCGGCGGCGCCGCTACCGCCCGCTGGATCGGCGGAAGCGTGGATGCCGTCGCGCCCACTCCGCCGGCGCCGCGCTCACCGCCGACTCCCGGATCCAGCATGTTTCGCGCCGTGATGTCCACGCCGTTGACGAGCACGACGAGGTCGTGCGGCGGCTCGCGACCGTCCGAAGTCGCTTCGACGCGCAGATCGAAGCGCTGGCCGACGGCGAGCGTGCCGCGGTCGGGCGGCATGATGCGAATGCGCGTCGCTGCGTGCGCATCAACTATCGAACATAGGAGGAGGAGTACAGGCCCAGCCAGCGCAAGACGTCGCATCCGGCATTATCGGCGATTGCAATGGTGGAGCTGTGACCAGGAATGGGCCGAGTTCGGGACGGGGCCAGAGTCAAATCTGGTGCGAGCAAGACGCCTGGTGCAGGTGCACGCGCCCGCAACCACTTACGGGCCATTCCGCACGGCACGTCCTTTGGAACAGACATGAGCACCACCTGAGAGGGGCGTGACCGGCGGCGACGTAAGGTCCCCCGTCCGGTCACCCCTCTTCACATTCCGTCACAGCCCGCGCGTCCAACTATTCAATGGCGAGCAGCGTCTGATTCTCAGAGCTGACGCGCGCTCGGGCCAGACCCGCTGATGTCGGCGGGCCTCCTCCACGGCTTCGAGTGCCTCCGTCAGCTCGCGTCCTTCCAGCCTCGACGGATCACGCCGAGTCTCTTCCGTACTCCCGCTCGCGGTTGCGGATGATCCGTGCACAGATTTCACGGCCACGCTGATACGCGGCTTCGGCCGACGAGACGCTTTCCTGCGCCTGGAGCTCGCCGGCTTCGAACACGCGCAGACGAAGCGCGTCCATCCGGCCGACACACTCCAGCCGAAACGGACCATCCTGCCAGACGAGGCGTACCTGGCCACCGTCGCCCGTGGGCTGATCCTTGCCGGTGCTGTGCGGGCCACGCTCTGTCATTGGGTGATCGGCGCGCCGATTCTACAGGCAGACGTCTGATGACGAACAGCTCAACAGCACTCACATCCGTGTCACCCTATACTCCCTGAGATGAAGGCGGTCGTCCTCGCGCGCGGGAAAGGCACTCGCATGCAGCAGGCCGACGATCGGGCGACCGTTGCTTCCGCCCAGTCCCGGATGGCCGATCTCGGGCTCAAGGCGATGATCCCGTTTCGCCGTCCCTTTCTCGATTACGTTCTCAGCGCGCTGGCTGACGGCGGCGTCAGCCACGTCTGCCTCATTGTCGGACCAGAGCACGATTCCATTCGAGACCATTACGATCGCGAGCATCCACCGTCGCGCCTGACGATCGACTTTGCCGTGCAGGACGCACCGCTCGGTACCGCCAACGCGCTGATGTCGGCCCGGGAGTTTGCCGGCGACGATCCATTTCTCGCGCTGAACTCCGACAACTATTACCCGCCCGAGGTTGTTCGGGCGCTCGTCGCACTCGACGGACCGGGTCTTCCCGTCTTCGATCGCGCCTCTCTGCTGCGGCTCGGGAACGTGTCGGCGGATCGGATGGCGCAGTACGCCGTCCTCGTCATCGGTGCTGACGGATCGCTCGAGGACATCGTCGAGAAACCCGATGCGGAGACGCTCGCCTCGTTCGGGTCCAGCTATTTCGTCAGCATGAACTGCTGGCGGTTCGACGCGTCGATATTCGAGGCCTGCGCGCGGGTGCCGCCGTCGGGTCGCGGCGAGCTCGAGCTGCCGAACGCGGTGCGCTATGCGATCCGTACGATGAAGAAACGCTTCCGGACGGTGCCACTCGAAGCAGGAATTCTGGATCTGTCACGACGGGCGGATATCGCCGAAGTCGAACGCAGGCTGGCTTCGATCGATCCGAATCCCTGAGTGCTGACCTTCACCTCGACCGTCCGGGAACCGCGGGTACGGCGCATCGTAGTACCCAATAGCGCGTCCGCATGCGCGCCCTCAACCTGGAGCACATCACATCCATGCTTGTCAGCACAACGTCCGTCGTGGAAGGTCGTCCCGTGAGCCGGTACCTCGGGGTCGTCACCGGTGAAGCGATCATCGGCGCGAACGTTTTTCGCGACATGTTCGCCGCGGTGCGCGACATCGTCGGCGGCCGATCGGCGACTTACGAGCGGGGCCTGGCGGAAGCGCGAGAGGTGGCGCTTGCGGAGATGCAGAAGAAGGCCGAAGGCCTCGGCGCCAACGCCGTGATCGGCGTGGACATCGACTACGAAGTGCTCGGGCAGAACAACGGCATGTTGATGGTCGCCGTCAGCGGAACCGCGGTCGTGTGCTGACGAGAGAAACGGCGTCGCGATCCGCCGTCCGCTGTCCGCATGCAACACAGAATAACGCGAGCGCTGGCAGGCCGCGGGGGTGGGGGCCCCCCCGCGGCCAACTGATCTAAGACTCGCGCAGAGCGACGACCGGATCGACCGCGGCCGCACGACGCGCGGGGAGCCATCCCGCGATTACGGCGGCCACCGCGAGCACGGCCGCCGCACCTCCGAGGCTGACGAGATCGGTGGCGCTCACACCATAGAGCTGATTCCTGAGCGCGTGCCCGATCCAGATGGCGAACGCGAGCCCGGCGAGGACCCCGCCCGCAACGAGCGCAAGACCCTCGCCGAGCACCAGCCGGCGGACGTCCGCTCCACGTGCGCCGAGCGCCACCCGCACGCCAATCTCGCGCGTGCGCCGCCCCACCACGAATGCCATCGTTGCGTAGAGGCCGGCCGTGGCCAGCACCAACGCGACACTGGCGAGGGTGACGCCGATCACTCCCGCCATCCGCTCCTCCGAGATGTTGCGCTCGATCTGGTTCGCGAGCGTGCCGATACGCATCACCGGCACCGCCGGATCGATCGAGGCGATCACGCGGCGCAGCTCTTCGAGCCGCTCTGAGGGATCGCTCCCGAAGCGCACGTGAAGGACGCCGGCCGCCGCTGGCATCTGCGCGAGCGGAATGTAGAACGACGGTTGCGGCTCTTCACGCACCATGCGGTAGTGCACGTCGGGCACCACGCCCACGACCTCGATGTTGAACGGTTGCCGGTTATCGAACCGCACGAACTGTCCAATCGGCGATTTCCCAGGCCAGTACCGCCGCGCCATGGTGTCGTTGACGATGATGCGGAGCGGCTGACCCCCACGATCACGGTCGTCGAAGAAACGTCCCTGCCGGAGCGGAATCCGCAGCGTGTCGAAGTACGCGGGGGTCACTCGCAGGAAGTTCAGCTCCATGTCTTCGTCGGCACCGGGCCGGTACCCCGCGACGTCGATGCTGGTGCGCGATCCGCCGAAATCGAACGGCATGACGTGGCCGACGGCAACGCTCTCGACCCCGGGGACCGAGGCGGTCTTACGGATCGCTTCGTCGAAGTACGCCAGGCTGCGATCCGAAGACAGCCGACCCATCTCCGGTGAGACCTCGACGAGCGCCACGCGCCCTGTCTCGAACCCCAGATCTGAGCCGCGAAGGCGATCGAGCGTCCTCACGAGCAGCAGCGCGCCGGTCACGAGCGCCATCGACACAGCGAACTGGACCACCACGAGCCCGCGGTGAAGCGCGCGCCTGGACGTGGTCATGGTGCGTCCGTCCCCCAGGCCAAGGAAAGGCTGACGTCGAAGCACCTGCCAGCTCGAAAGCGTCGTGATGACTGCGATCGATGCGAGAGCCAGCAGGCCGGCAAACAACCCGACACGGAGATCGATCGGGGTAGCAAGCGTCACCGGCTGGCCGTACAGCGCGATGAGCGAAACCGCCTGCTCTTTCGCCATTGCCGCCAGAGCCAGCGCTGCGGCGGTCGCTCCGATCGCCAGCAGCCCACCGTCGAGGATCAGGAGCCGCCAGAGCTGGGTACGCCGTGCGCCGAGTGCCGCACGAACCGCGAGCTCCAGACGCCGCGACTCGATTCGAACGAGCTGCAGGTTCGCGACGTTGATGCACGAGACGATCAGCACGAGCGCACCGGCCGTCATGAGGAGGAGGAGCGGCGATCCCAATTGCTCCGCCAGCGCAGAATCCCCTCGTAACCCTGGGGCAAGGATCATCGACTCGCTCGCACGTCCCTGTGCGCGCAGGATGCCCTTCACGATCGCATCGAGCTCGCCGCGCGCGGCTTCAGTGCGCTGACCGGCGCGCACGCGTCCGATGAGCGTCAGCCACGACACGGTGGGGCGGGCGACGAAGTCACCGCCCACAATCGTGGCGCTCTTCGACAGCGGAACCCAGAACGCCGCCGACCGTCCCAGCTGCATCCCGCGGAACTCGTCGGCAGTGACGCCCACGATGGTGTACGCATCGCCGCTGAGGGTAATGGTCTGCCCGGAGAGCGGCGCGGCGCCGAAGCGATCCCTCCACATTCGCTCCGAGATGACGGCTGCGGGCATCGCCGCGGGGCGATCGTCGTCCGGCATCAGGCCTCGGCCCGCCCGCATCGGTACGCCAAGGGCGGAGAAGAAGTTGCCGGAGACGACTTCGCCGTTGACGGGTTCCGAACCGGCGGCACTTGCGGCCGAGGCTTCGGCCTGGCTGTACGCCACCAACGATTCGAGCGACTGCGTGGCGTCGCGCAACCCCGCGTAGGCCGGATACGAGAAGTTGTGATTCACCCCGCTCTCACGTTGCAGGAGCAGCAACGCGAGCTGATTCGGCTGGTGCAGCGGCAGCGGACGAAACAGGATCCCGTTGGCGATCGTGAAGAGCAGCAGGTTCAGCCCAAGTCCGGCGCCGAGCGACAGAAGACCGACGACCGCCGTCAGCGGCTGGCGCCGCATCTGGCGGAGCGCGAAGCGGAGATCGGTGACGAATCCGTCCATGGCGCGAGCTCCTCCCGCTGCAGGTTCCGCCGGCACGCCGCGTGTGCGCGCCCGCCGCACGAGATTGGGCCAGATCGACCGCCGCGTTTGACGCCAGATCCACCGACGCGCTTCACGCCGATCCACGGCTGACAGCGCCTGGAACTCTTCGAGGACGTCGCCGAGGACGGCCTCCCGTTCGCCGACGTCGAGCGACCGCGTGAGCAGCCAGAGCGCGAGACGTGGAGGCGTCATCCCCGAACTCGCAGCGCGTCAGCGCCGACGCCGGCCCACATCCGCGCCAGCGCGTCCCGGGATCGTCTGAGGGCCGCCGCACCGGCCGGCCGCAGTCGAAAATGGCGCTTCGCGCGCCCGCCCCGCTGCGGCGTGGGGTCCGACATCGACGACGCGACGTAGCCCTTGCGCTCGAGCCGGTCGAGGGCGGTATACAGTGCGCCGACGGCGATAGTCCGCGACGTGTGCTGTTCGATTTCACGCCGAATCGTGGTGCCGTAGGCCCCCTCGCCCAGCCGCACGATCGCGAGCAGGACGAGCTGCTCGAATTCGCCGAGGGTATCCGAACGCGTCATTTGCACTGCATCGTAGAAGAAATCGACGGTTCGTGCAAGCGACGGCTTCGACGAGGACAGGCACTAGCCTCGCGCACCGATCACACGGCAGAATCCTCTCGTGCCGCAGCCGCCTGAGTCAGAGTCCGCATCCATCACCGTCACGCGAGCCTCACCGCGCGACGTCCAGCAGCGTCAGTTGATCGTGTCTATCGACGGACAGAAGGTCGCGACCCTGATGTACGGGGAGACGGTGACGCACCGCGTCGCACCCGGTGAACATCGGGTCCGCGTCCACAACACGCTCGTCTGGAAGACCATCGACTTGACTCTGGCGCCCAGCGAACACGCGCGGTTCGTCGCCGTAAATCGCGCCACGTGGGGCACCTATGCCATGCTCGGCCTCCTCGGCTCGGGGCCGCTCTACGTCGAGTTACTGCGGGACGACGGCACGCAGCAAGCGGTCCTCCCGAAAAGAGGAGGCCAGGAGTAAAGCCAGGACGTGTTAGAACCTTAGGACCCGCAGCACCAGAGAACTCTAGAACGAGAGAGAAAGCCATGTTCCCGACCCGCGCCCTGATCTTCACGACCACGATGGCGGCCGCCCTGACGATCGCGGCCAGCGCTCAAACCAAAGCGCCTGCCACGTCCGCTGACTTCGGCAAATGGGAAACGCTCGTCGCGTTCCCGCGCGGTGGGCTCTCACCGGACGGACACTGGATCGCGTATGGCATCAACCGATCGAACCGCAACAACGAGATTCGCTTCGCGCGCATCGCGGATGGCACGACGCGGACGGCGGCGTTTGGATCGAACGTCGCGTTTTCAGCCGACTCACAGTGGGCGGCCTTCGCGATCGGCTACTCCGAATCACAGGAAGAAAAACTGCGAAAGGACAAGAAGCCGATTCAGCGCAAGTTGGGAGTCGTCCATCTGGAGGACGGCGAGACGACCACCGTCGACGCGATCGAATCGTTCGCCTTCGACGCGGCCGGAACGCACCTGGCCATGAAGCGCTACGCTCCCGAACGCAAGGATCAGAAGGATCAACCGGCACCCGACGACGAGGAACCCGCCGGCGCGACGCTCGTCGTCCGGGACTTGAAGACGGGACGCGATACGACGTTCGGCAACGTCTCTGAATTTGCCTGGCAGGACAAGGGCCGTTTGCTCGCGTTCGCGATCGCGGCGGAGGACAAAACCGGCAACGGCGTTCAGCTCTTCGATCCCTCGAACGGGTCGCTCCGGGCGCTCGACTCCTCGGCCGCGATCTACTCGGGGTTGAGCTGGCGCAAGGAGGCTGACGATCTCGCCGTCCTGCGCTCGAAAGACGATGAGCGTCGGGACGGCCCGACCCACATCGCGATCGGGTGGCGCGGCCTGAACGACCCAGCCGCGCGCCTGGTGACCTTCGATCCCGCATCGTCCGGCGGTGTCCCCGCAGGCATGCGCACGGTCGGCTACCGACGGCCGTCGTGGTCAGACGACGGGCGCATCGTGTTTCTGGGGATCGGGACGTGGAACGAGAAGCCGCCGGACGCGAAGAAGAAGGGGACGGACGGTGAGGATGGCAACGCGACCGAGGAAGCGGCAGCGGTCGACGTCTGGCATCCGCACGACATCGACGTCATGCCGAGGCAGAAGTTGAACGCGCGCGGCGATCGGCAGCGGAACATTCTCAGCGCGTGGCATCTGGATTCCAATCGGCTCGTGCCGCTGGGGACCGAACCGCTCGAACGGATCACACCCATCCGGCACACCAAGCTCGCCTACGCCGTCAACTGGACGGCCTACGCCATGGATCGAAGCATCGGCCGGCCAGCCGCGGATCTCTACCTCGTCGATCTCGAGACCGGCACGCGAACGAAGGTCAAGGACAGAATCGAGGACCAGTATCTTCAGGCTGGACCTGCCGGCCGATACCTGCTCTTCCTGAGCGGTGATCAGTACTGGACCGTGGACACGACCACGCGGACGATCGTCAACGTCGGAAAGAACGCGGTTGGGGGGTTCATCGATCGCGAGTCAGACGCGACGATCCGGCAGAAGCCACCGTTCGGCGTCGCCGGCTGGACGAAGAACGACGAGTCGGTCCTGATCTACGACCGGTTCGACATCTGGCAGGTGCCCTCGGCGGGCGGTGACGCGATACGCCTGACGGATGGCGCGGCGGAGCAGCTGCGCCACCGCTACGCGCGCCTCAATCCCGACGAAGAGTGGATCGACGCGACGAAGCCGCTGACCCTGAGCCTCTTCGGCCTGTGGAGCAAGAAGTCCGGCTACGCGAGGCTGGACCCGGCCTCGAAGCAGGTCACACGGCTGATCCTCGACGACAGGATGATCGATCGTCTTGGCCGCGCGAAGGAAGCCGATGTCTACGCCTACGTCGCCCAGTCGTTTCAGGACTCTCCCGATGCTTTCGTCGCCGGTCCGGATCTGAAGAACGCAAAACAGGTGACCGCAACCAACGCGTTCCAGAGCGACTACGCCTGGGGACGTGAGGAGGTCATCGAGTACAAGACGGACAAGGGAGCCAGACTGCAGGGCGCGCTGTTCTATCCCGCCGGATACGAACCCGGGAAGAAATACCCGATGGTCGTGTACATGTACGAACGGCTGTCTGATGGTGTGCACCGTTACAGCAGTCCGTCGGAACGCGATCCGTATAACCCGTCGGTGTTCACCAGCCTCGGCTACGTCTTTCTCCAGCCGGACATCGTCTTTCGTCCGCGCGAGCCCGGACTCTCGGTCGCCGAGTGTGTCAGCGCGGCGGTGAAACGTGCGATCGCCATGGGCGTCGCTGATCCCGCGCGCGTCGGCATTGTTGGTCACTCGTGGGGTGGCTTCGATACCGTGTTTCTCGCGACGCACACGGACCTGTTCGCCGCAGCGGTTGCGGGCGCGCCGATCACTGACCTGGTTTCGAATTACGGCAACCATCATTGGAGCTCGGGCATCGCCGAGACCGATCACATCGAGACCGGCCAGCAGCGCATGGAAGTGCCGCTCTGGGAGGATCTGCAGGCGTACGTCAGGAACTCGGCGGTCTTCGGTGTGCAGACGATGAAGACGCCGCTGATGGTGGCGTTCGGCGACAACGATGGCACCGTGCACTGGCATCAGGGCGTCGAGCTCTACAACGTGGCAAGACGCGCGAAGAAGGACGTGGTGCTCGTGGTGTACGCGGGCGAGGACCACGGGCTTCGCAAGAAAGCGAATCAGCTCGACTACCATCGCCGGATCGTGGAATGGTTCGGGCACTACCTCAAGAACGAGACCGCCGCGCCGTGGATTACGGATGGCGTGTCGTTCCTGCAGCGCGAACAGGAGCTGAAGCGGACGAAGACGAAGGCGGGCTCCTAGGATCCGAGGTTCAGTAGCCGAGCGTCGGGGACGAACCGGGCTGAAACCGCCTCAGCATCGCGGCGGCTGCGCGACTGCTGGATAATCATCGAAGAGGATCGGGCCCGGCCCAAGACGGACCTTCGACGAGTGAGCGCCGAACAGCAGAGACTCGAACAATCAGAGAAACGCACGGCCCACTGGAAGCGTTGGGGTCCGTACGTCAGCGAGCGTGCCTGGAGCACGGTCCGCGAGGACTACAGCGCAGACGGAAACGCGTGGGCCTACTTTCCACACGAACACGCACGATCGCGCGCGTATCGCTGGAACGAAGACGGTCTGGCGGGCATCTGCGATCGCCACCAGTTCATCTGCTTTGGCATCGCGCTCTGGAACGGGCGCGATCGGATTCTGAAGGAACGCCCGTTCGGCCTCACCGGCCCCGAGGGAAACCACGGCGAGGACCTCAAGGAGTACTACTTCTATCTCGACAGCACGCCCACGCACTCGTACATGAAGTTTTTGTACAAGTATCCGCAGGGCGCGTTTCCGTACAGCGATCTCGTGGCGGAGAACGGCCGCCGGATGCGCAAGGATCCGGAATACGAGCTGCTCGATACCGGCATCTTCGTGGACAATCGGTACTTCGACGTGTTCGTCGAGTACGCGAAAGCATCGCCCGAGGACATCCTGTGCCGGATCACGATTGCGAACCGTGGACCTGACCAGGCGGTCCTGCACCTCCTGCCCACGATCTGGTTCCGCAACCGCTGGACCTGGGGGCGGCACCCGGGCCCGCTTCCCCGGCTCCATCCAGGTGTCTCATCGGAGAACGCCGTCTCAATCGCAGTCGACGAACCGCATCTCGGACCGCGAACGCTCATTGCGGAGGGACAGCCGGAGCTGTTGTTCGTCGACAACGAAACCAATCTGCGCCGACTGTTCGGCCGGGACCATGGATCGCCGTATCCGAAGGACGGCATCAACGACCGGGTCGTGCACGGGCGGCGGGATACGGTAAATCCTGCGCTCGAAGGATCGAAGGCCTCGGCGTGGTATCAGCTCACGATCGATCCCGACGCCACGACGACGGTGCGCTTGCGGCTGTCAGATGGTCCGTCGGATCGCGGTCTCGGCAACGACTTCGACGCGGTCTTCGCCTCGCGCATCCGCGAGGCCGACGAGTTCTACGATGAGCTCGTGCCCGCAAATCTGAGTGCCGAAGAGCGCGCGGTCGTACGGCAGGCGTTTGCCGGTCTTCTCTGGTCCAAGCAGTTCTACCACTACGTCATCCGCGACTGGCTCGACGGCGATCCGGTGGGACCACCGCCGCCACCGGAGCGCCTCCAGGGCAGGAACACGGGCTGGCCGCAGCTGTACAACGCGGACGTCATCTCGATGCCCGACAAATGGGAGTACCCGTGGTACGCGGCGTGGGACCTCGCGTTCCATTGCATCCCGATGGCGGTCGTGGATCCCGAGTTCGCGAAGGATCAGCTCGTGCTGATGCTGCGCGAGTGGTACATGCACCCGAGCGGCCAGCTTCCAGCCTACGAGTGGGCGTTCGACGACGTGAATCCGCCGGTGCACGCATGGGCGACGTGGCGCGTGTATCGGATCGAAAAGCGAGCGACCGGCCGGGGCGATCGGTTGTTCCTCGAGCGCGTGTTCCAGAAGCTGCTGATCAACTTCACCTGGTGGGTCAATCGGAAGGACGCCGAGGGCAACAACGTCTTCGAGGGCGGCTTCCTCGGGCTCGACAACGTCGGACTCTTCGATCGCTCGAAGCCGCTGCCGACCGGCGGACTGATCGAGCAGTCGGATGGCACCAGCTGGATGGGCATGTACACCTTGAACATGCTCGCCATGGCGCTGGAGCTGGCGGTCGACAATCCCGCCTATGAGGACGTGGCGAGCAAATTCTGGGAGCACTTCCTCTACATCGCCCAGGCGATGAACAACATCGGACCGGGTGGGTCGGGTCTATGGAACGAGGAGGATGGGTTCTTCTACGATGTGCTGCGTCTGCCCGACGGAGAGGCGGTGCCGCTACGCAGCCGATCGGTGGTCGGGCTGATCCCGCTTTTTGCCGTCGAAACGCTCGAGCCAGGAATGCTCGAACGCTTTCCGGCGTTCAAACGACGGATGGAGTGGTTCCTGGATCACCGGCCCGATCTCACCGGCAACGTCGCGTCGATGCGCATCCGCGGCGACCAGGAGCGGCGGCTGCTGTCGTTCGTCACGCAGGATCAACTCCGGCGAGTGCTTTCGGTGATGCTCGACGAGCGTGAATTCCTCTCGCCGTTCGGGATCAGGGCGCTGTCACGCGTGCATCTCGATCACCCCTACGTCGTTCAGCTCGATGGCATGTCGTATACGCTCGACTACGAACCGGCCGAATCGACGACCGCCCTCTTCGGCGGCAACTCGAACTGGCGCGGACCGGTGTGGTTTCCGATCAACTACCTGATCATCGAGGCACTCCAGCGCCATCATCACTACTACGGCGACGGCTTTCGCGTGGAGTGCCCGACCGGTTCGGGTCGATTCCTGACGCTGGATGAAGTCGCTACCGAGCTCTCGCAGCGTCTGACGAGGATCTTCCTGCCGGACAAGTCGGGACGGAGGCCCGTGCGTGGCGCGCTCGAGATCTTTCACAACGATCCGCACTGGTCGCCGTACCTGTTGTTTCACGAGTACTTTCACGGCGACAACGGCACGGGGCTTGGCGCCAGCCATCAGACCGGATGGACCGGGCTCGTTGCGAAGCTCCTGCTGCAGAGTGGCGGCCGAAAGGTGAAGGCAACCGGAAAGGGGCACGGCGGAGCCCCTCGTCGGTCCGAGGCGCAGCCTCGCTAGAGCTCGACGTGGCGCAGGCGCAACGCGTTGGCAATCACCGAGACGGAGCTGAATGTCATTGCGGCGCTCGCCCAGATCGGGCTGATGAGCACGTGCAGGGCCGGATAGAGAACGCCCGCGGCAACAGGCACCCCGACCGCGTTGTAGACGAAGGCCAGGAACAGATTCTGGCGGATATTGCGCATCGTCGCCCGGCTGAGACGCCGCGCGCGGGCGATGCCACGCAGATCCCCCTTCACGAGCGTGATGCCCGCGCTCTCGATCGCCACGTCCGTCCCTGTGCCCATCGCGATGCCGACGGATGCCTCAGCCAACGCTGGCGCATCGTTGATGCCATCACCCGCCATCGCCACGACACGTCCCCGCTGCTGGAGTTCTTTGACGATCTGGCGCTTGCGATCTGGCAGCACGTCCGCGATCACCTGATCGATGCCGAGCCTCGAAGCAACGGCTTTCGCGGTGACCGCGTTGTCGCCGGTCACCATGACGATTTTCAACCCGCTCTCGTGGAGCAGGCGAATCGCCTCGGGCGTCGACGCCTTGATCGGATCGGCCACGCCAACCGCCGCGGCCGGCCGGCGATCAATCGCGACGAAGAGCACGGTTTGTCCGTCCGATCGCAGAGCGTCTGCGCCGGCCAGGAGCGCAGCGACGTCGACGCCGTGGTGCTGCAGCAACGTCGCGTTACCGATGATCACCGCGTGGCCGTCCACAGTGCCGGTCACGCCGCTGCCGGTCAGGGAGGCGAAGTCCGAGACCGGTGGCGGCGTGATGCCTCGCTCGCGCGCGCCGTGGACGATCGCCGCTCCAAGCGGATGTTCGCTGGCCTGCTCGACCCCGGCGGCGAGGCGCAGTGCATCAGCCTCGGTGAACGGCGCGACCACGGTGACGCTCCCAAGCCGGGGCGTTCCCTCCGTCAGCGTGCCCGTCTTGTCCACGACGAGCGTATCGACCTGTTCGAGCCGTTCGAGCGCCTCGGCGTTCTTGATCAGCACGCCCGCGGCTGCGCCCCTGCCCGTGCCGACCATGATGGCCATCGGCGTGGCGAGACCGAGGGCGCACGGACACGCGATGATGAGCACGGCCACGGCGCTCAGCAGCGCCAGCACGAACCTCGGCTCAGGCCCCCAGATCGCCCACGCCACGAACGCCATCACCGCGATAATCACGACGGCGGGAACGAAATACGAGGCGACGACGTCGGCAAGGCGCTGAATGGGCGCGCGGGTCCGCTGCGCGTCGCTCACCATGCGGACGATCCGCGCGAGCAGCGTGTCATTGCCGACACGCTCTGCGCGGATGACCAGGCTGCCGGTGCCGTTAATCGTCGCGGCAGTCACTCGGCTGCCCTTTTCCTTGTCGACCGGAATCGGCTCACCGGTGACCATCGACTCATCGACGGCGCCCCGGCCCTCGAGCACGATCCCGTCCACCGGGATCTTTTCACCAGGTCGCACGCGCAGGACGTCGCCGGGCACGACCGACGCGATCGGCACGTCGAGTTCTTGCGCATCGCGAACCAGCCGCGCGGACATCGGCGCGAGCCGCAGCAGGTGTCGAATCGCGGTGCTCGTGCGGCCGCGGGCTCTCAGCTCGAGCACCTGCCCGACGAGGACGAGAACGGTGATCACCACGGCGGTATCGAAGTAGGTCTCGACCACGCCGTGCCTGCGGAAGCCTTCCGGAAAGAGTCCCGGCGCGAGCGTCGCCGCGACGCTGAACAGGTATGCGGCGCCGACGCCGAGCGCGATGAGCGTGAACATGTTCGAGTGGCGGTTCCTGATCGACACCCAGGCGCGTTCGAAGAACGGCCATCCCGCCCACAGCACGACCGGGGTCGCGCAGACGAGACCGACCCAGTTCGTGACGCGCACGTCGAGCCGTCCGCCGAGGCCCATTCCCAGAACCATGTCGCCCATGGCGAGAAGGAAGACGGGAAGCCCAAGGGCCATCGCGATCCAGAGCCGCCGCGTCATATCGACGAGCTCGGGGTTCGGCGCGTCGTCGATCGCGACCGTGCGGGGCTCGAGCGCCATGCCGCAGATCGGGCACGCGCCTGGTGCGTTGCGCACGATCTCGGGATGCATGGGGCAGGTGTATTCGACGCGTGCGGCTGGCAGCGTCGCGAGGACCGGCTCGAGGGCCATGCCGCACTTCGGGCATGGGCCGGGATGATCCTGCTCAACCTCGGGATCCATCGGGCAGACGTACTGCTTCCCTGCCGGCGCCTGCTCGCCCGACCCGGACGATGAGCTCAGAAAAGAGTCGGGATCAGCCTTGAATCGTTCCAGGCACGATGGATGGCAGAAGTAGTACCGATGTCCTTTGTAGTCCCAGGAGCCCGCCGCGGAGGCGACGTCAATCGTCATCCCGCAGACGGGATCCAGCGCTGTCGGCTCGCTCACTCTTTCAAGTGTTATGCGCGGCCGGACCTGGCGCAAGGGCGAGAGCCGCAAATCGCGCGTCGGCCGGGTCGCTGATGGAGCTTTTCTTCGCCCCGAACCTGCCGTAGCATCGGCGCCCATGACTGATACCGCGCAGCTCAAGCCCGTCGTCTCGCAAAAACTCCCACCACCGGCGGGTCCGTATTCACCGGGTATGGCAATCGGCAACCTCGTCTTCGTCTCGGGTCAGGCCGGGCGCGACCCGGAGACCGGCAACATCCCGGCCGACCTCGAGGGACAAACCGAACAGGCGTTGAAAAACGTGGAAGCCATTCTGGTCGAGGCGGGGTCGAGCCTCTTGCACGTCATCCGCTGCGGCGTCTTCCTCGTCGACATGCAGGAATTCCAGAAGATGAACGGGGTTTATTCCCGGATGTTCGGCAGTCATCGACCAGCACGAACGACGGTCGAGGTGTCCGGCCTGCCGGGCCCTGGTCTGAAAGTGGAGATCGACGCCATCGCGGTGATTCCAGGATGACGGACACATCTGTAAACCCCGGCACGAGTTCTCTCGTCACAAGCACCTGAAAGGGCGGACGGCTCGTCATGGATGAAACCCGCGAGTACTTCGATCGCGTCGCGGCAGATTGGGATGAGATGCGGCAGAAATTCTTCGGTGATGGCGTGCGCGCCGCCGCCATCGCCGCAGCGGGTATTTCGCCGGGATCGCTCGTCGCCGACGTCGGCACGGGCACCGGTTTCCTCGCCGAGGCGGCACTCGACGCCGGCGCACGCGTCGTCGGCGTCGACGTCTCGGAGGGCATGCTCGCCCAGGTCACCGGACGGTTCGCCGGACGGGCGTTCGAGGCACGTCAGGGGGACACCGATGCGCTGCCGCTCGCGTCGGGCGAAGCGGACGCGGTCGTCGCCAACATGGTCCTGCATCACGCGCCCGATCCTCCTGGTGCGATCCGCGAAATGGCCCGCGTGTTGAAACCGGGGGGCCGCCTCGTGATTACCGACGCCGACTCGCACACCCACGAGTGGCTGCGGACCGAACAGCACGATCGATGGCTTGGGTTCGCCCGCACCGACGTCGACAGCTGGTTCCGTGCCGCCGGTCTCGAGGAGGTCACCGTCGGCGACACCCATCAGATCTGCTCGCCGACGTCGGAGTGCGGCACGCAGGCGGCGATCACGATCTTCATTGCACGAGGAAGGAAGCCGGCCGCGCGGGCGTCGGTCGCAGGATGATCCCCATCGTCGAGGAACCTGAGCTGCGCGCAGCCGTCACACCGGAGCGTGCGGTGTCCGCCATGCGCGAGGCATTCGAGGCGGACGGCCACGGGCGCACCCGCGTTCCCGCCGTCATCAACCTTGACGTCCCGTCGGCGCGCGGCGAATTCCACGTGAAGACGGCGTACATCGAGGGCGTGCCGTACGTCGCGGTGAAGGTCGCCTCGGGCTTCTACGACAACCCGTCGCGCGGGCTGCCCAGCGGATCGGGGCTGATGGCGGTTTTCGACGCGACGACCGGCCTCCCCGCCGCGGTTCTCCTCGACAACGGCTTCCTGACCGACATTCGCACCGCGGCGGCGGGCGCTCTCGCCGCGGATCTGCTGGCGCCGCGCGACATCGGCACCGTCGGCATGCTCGGCTCCGGCGTCCAGGCGCGCTGGCAGCTTCGCTGCCTCCGCACGGTCAGGCCGTTTCGACGCGTCGTGGCGTGGAGCCCGACGCGCGCGCGCCTCGACGCCTACTGCAGAGAAATGTGTGCCGAGGGATTCGAGATCGAGGCGGCTGCGACCGCCCGAGACGTGTGCGCGGTCGCCGACGTGCTGATCACCGCGACACCCGCCACCTCGCCGTTGGTTGACGCGGAATGGATACGGGAGGGCATGCACATCACCGCACTCGGCTCAGACTCGCCCGGCAAGCAGGAGCTCCATGCCGACTGTCTGGACAGAGCGGATCTGGTCGTCGTCGATCGCTTCGCGCAGTGCTCGGCCTTCGGCGAGTTGAAGCACGCACTGGATGCCGGGCTGCTCACGCGCAACGACGTCCACGCCGAGCTTGGCGCGATCGCGGCGGGCAAGAAACCCGGCCGGACGAGCGATCGCCAGATCACCATCGCCGACCTCACGGGTGTGGGCTTTCAGGACACCGCCATCGCCAGCGCTGCGCTCGGCTGGATCCGCTGACGACGTACAATCGTCACCCACTGAGGCATGGCCCGGTTCCGGCTCCTGATCGAGTACGCGGGGACCCGCTACAGCGGCTGGCAGATTCAGAAGAACGCGCGCACGGTTCAAGGCGAGATCGATCGCGCGATCCGAACCGCGACGGGCCGTGCTGAATTCGAGCTGTACGGCTCAGGACGTACGGATGCTGGTGTGCACGCCCTCGCGCAGGTGGCGCACCTCGACATCTACACGAGCCTTCAACCCGAGCCACTACGACGTCGAATCAACGACGAGCTCCCGGCGGACATCCACATCATCGCGATCGACAGGGCACCTCACAAATTCCACGCCCGACATGACGCCCGATCCCGCAGCTATCTCTATCAAATCTCGCGGCGCCGAACCGCGTTCGCGAAGCCGTACGTCTGGTGGATCAAGGAGCCACTCGATCTCGCGGCGATGCGCAAGGCCGCTGAGGCCTTCGTCGGCCTGAAGGACTTCGAGGCGTTCACCGACGACGATCCACAGGAGAAGTCCACGCGTGTGCTGCTCGAACGGCTCGAAATCGAGGATGCGGGCGCACTGGTGCTCATCAGAGTCCAGGGGTCGCACTTCCTGTGGAAGATGGTCCGACGTATCGTCGGCGTCCTCGCGGCCGTCGGCCGCGGCGAACTCAAGGCTGCGGCGGCGGCTGCGCTCCTTACGAAGGACGCGCCCACGCACAGTCCAGCCCCCGCCGCGCTGACGGCGCCGTCCGCGGGTCTTTTTCTGGAAGGTGTGTATTACGACGGTGACAAGGGGCCGGGTCCGATCAGGCCGGTGGTGATAATTGAGGAGACGCCCGGACTCGGGGCTCGGCGCTCGGCGCTCGGGACTCGAGAGAACCCTGACTGAGCAGCGAGTCGCTCTAACCAGCGGCGCGAGCGAGCAGCCTGGAGCTGCAGCGAGCGCGAACGCGCGAGCTGTTGTGTCTGGGGGTGGAGCCCCAGACCAGACCTAGCGAATTACCCGAACGTTGCTTGGCGCCGACAGCGTCGAGGCCGGGGACCACCCGAGCTGGATCACTTCGAAGTCGTCGGCTGTCAGCGCCGCGAACGCGGGGTTGAGCACGTCATTGTTCCACCGTGCGTCCATCGTCCCGCTGATGTACATGTCCGTGCCATTGTCGGCGACGATGAGGCCGTAGCGTTTCATCGCGCGGAAGATCTTCTGGACCTCGGGCGCGAATCCCGAAATGTCGTGCGACGCCTTGAGCCGCAGCCCTGCGCCCATCGGCGGCGCGCTCGGATTGGATCCGGCGGTGTGCGAGGCGGGCCAGACGTGCCCGTTGGAGTCCCTGGTCGTGACGCGGAACGCGTGCGTGATCTCGTTCGGGCCGAAGACTTCGTCGTAGCGCACCAGGCCGGGAAAGATCGCGAGCCCCGCGGCATCCGCGGACGTCCATCCTTCGGGCCGCCGGCCGTTGGCGCCCAGGTCGAACACCGCACCGGATCCTGCCTCCCATCGACCGTCGGCTGTATTCCACCGCGTTGCGAAGCTCTCGTAGAGAAGCCAGCGATCGCGGTCGATGATGAGCAGATGACGGTCACCCGAGGTGCCGCCGCCTGGGACATCGCCTTCGATGTAGTGCGGCTGCGTCCGCGCTTGGTCGGGAATTGGATAACCCGGCAGTCCAGGCGCACCGGCGTCGCTCTCGTCTCCGTAGTCCACGAACGTCAGCGGCACCCGGATCTGGTCGCTTCCGACGACGACGTACGGGAAGCCGTATGGCGGAGGACCAAAGTCAGGATGCAGGCGGCGGACCGCCGACGGATTGCTCGTGGTCCGGCCGCTGATCCATCCGATCAACTGCGCGGATCTCGGGTCGACCGGCGCGTGGCTCGTGTCGAGGTTCCACCAGTTGGTTGTGGGAAACACCTGCCGGCCGGTGAGCGGTTCGTTGAGAACGGGCGCTGCGGACAGGACGACAATCGTCGCCGTGACGAGCGCAGCGCAGGCGAGCAATCGACGGACGGGCACGCCGGCTTGCGTTCACATCGCGTACCGCGGGATCACGGAATGGTAAGTGGCTGGCTCCGCGAACGTTAGCGGGTCAGGGCCGGTTCCCGCCTGACCGCCACGTAGCGCGTTCTTGAGCAGTGGAGCGCACGGATGTAATCGGAGTGAATCCTGTCGGCTGTCGGCTGGCCGCGATCCTACAACAGCAACGCCTCTCCTTCGCTCGCCGTCTCGGTGGCTTGGAAGATGCGGCTGGCGTCGGAGCGGATGCGCACCAGTTGTTCGTCAGTGCGTCCGGGCTTGTGATGGAAGAGCCAGAGGCCGCCGACATCGTTGCTGGCGGCGAACTCCGCGCCCTGCTTCCAGTCGCTGTGGCCCCACCCTCGATGTTTCGGTGTCTCGTCTGGCGTGAAGTGCGCGTCGATGATGAGCGCGGCGGCGCCGCGGACGAAATCGCCGAGCGGTTCGTCGTACTCGGGATTCCCGAACTCGTGATCGGTCGCGTAGACGAGATCACCGGTCAGCCCGCGGATCCGGTACGCCAGCGCCCCGCCAGGATGATTGAGACCGATGGCGGTGATGTCGAGTCCACCGATGCGCAGCTCGCCTTCTTCGATGAGCTGCACGGACGGCCGATTTGGGAGGCGCTCGTAAGGAACCGGGAAGAACGGCGATCGGAAGATCGTGTTCACCCACTCGGGATCGTGCGACTCGAACGCCGGTGCAAAGATGCGGCTCTTCCACCCGGGTGCATACAGCGGGTTGAAGAACGGCAGGCCCTGCAGGTGATCCCAGTGGTAGTGCGTGAGGACGATCGACAGGTCGCGCGGCTCGGTCCCGAGCGATGCGCCGAGCCCGACGATGCCTGAACCGGCGTCGAAGACAACGAGCTCGCCGGTGCTCTCGTCAGAGACTTCGAGGCAGGGCGTATTGCACCCGTGGCCAATCGCCGCTGGAATGGCCCAGGGGACCGAACCCCTGACTCCCCAGAATCGCACGCGCATGACGGGTTCGCCTTCTCGATTCACCGACGTCGGTCAGCGAGAGGTCATTATACGCAGGCGCCGATCAGCGGGCGTTCCAGGCGGCCCCTCAGGCGCACGTCACCGTGACCGCGTGACCGGTGTCGAGAGACCCCGGATGCGTCTTGCCGAATCAGGACCTGCAGCCCCACGTACGGTTCGGGCTCGTGTGCGTACTCTGGATCCGCGCGTAGGAATGCGTCGACGAGCGTGCTCTTGCCGCTGCCGTGTGTCCCGGACACCGCGATCTCCGAGGCGCGGCGAACCGGCCGGCAATCGCACGGCCGCACCCGCTACCGCCGGCACCGGTGACGATGACCACGCGGGGCTTTGACTCAGGGGCCACGGCGCACCCGATTGTTACCTAACCTGATGTATCGTCTCACCGTCCATGCTTCTCCTCACCCGCCGTGCCTTCGTCGCCGGGCTCGCGGCACCGGTCGCGACCGCCGCATTGCGCGCACGAACGCCGCCGGATCCCCGCGTGGACGGTGCGGCGCTCCGCAGCCGTCTCGAGCGCCTGAGCACGTTCGGGCGTCCCGCCAGCGGATCTTTTGCCGACGGCGTGAGCCGGGTGGCGTACTCCGACGCTGATCTTCAGGGCCGCGAGTACGTCATCGGCCTGATGCGCGCGGCTGGGCTCGACACCCGAATCGACCCGGCGGGGAACATCTTCGGCCGCCGGCCTGGTGGCGACACAGCCCTCAAACCAATCCTGTTCGGATCGCACATCGACTCGGTTCCGAACGGCGGCAACTTCGATGGCGATCTGGGCTCGCTCTCGGCGCTTGGTGCGATAGAAGCGTTCAACGCCGCCGGCATGGCTACTCGGCATCCACTCGAGATGGTGGTCTGGGCGCACGAGGAAGGCGTCGCGTTCGGCCGTGGTCTGGCCTGCAGCCGGATCGTTGCCGGCGATATCAAGCCGGCCGACATGGACGAGGTCTGGAACGGCATCCGGCGGGCGGATGCGATCCGTCGCATCGGCGGCGATCCCGACCGCATCCTCGACGCGAGGCGCCCGAAGGGATCCTGGCACTGCTACCTGGAGCTGCACATCGAGCAGGGCGGGACGCTCGATCGCGCCCACATCCCGGTCGGCGTCGTCGAAGGGATCGTCGCCATCGACCGCTACGACGCGATCGTGACGGGCTTTGCCAATCATGCGGGGACGACGCCAATGAACGAGCGGCAGGATGCGCTCGTGGCCGCATCTCAGCTCGCGCTGGCCGTGCGCGAAGTCGCGACCCGAGAGCCCGGCCGTCAGGTTGGGACGGTCGGGCATCTGGAGCTCACGCCCAACGCGCCGAACGTGATCCCGGGTTCGGCACGGCTGACCATCGAGTTCCGCGATCTCTCAACGACGAGGCTCGAAGCGATGGGGACGGCACTCCGCGCGCGAGCGCAGGACATCGCGTCGGCGACCGGGACGCGGATCGAGCTTCTCGATGCGGGCCGCAATCCTCCCGCCAGCGCTTCTACCGACGTGCAGCTCGCGATCGAGCGCGCGGCGGGCGGCCTCACGCTGGAATCGCGACGGCTGCCGAGCGGCGCCGGACACGACGCGCAGATGATGGCGCAGCTCGTGCCCATGGGCATGATCTTCGTGCCCAGCGTCGGCGGTATCAGCCACTCGCCGAAAGAGCTGACCGGCTGGCAGGATTGCGCGCAGGGCGCGGACGTCCTGCTCCGCACCGTCCTCGAGATGGACCGCGTCGGCTGATCTCCGCGAGTGGCGTTCAATCCCACCGATCCTGTTTACAAAGGAATGGATTCCCTTTCGGCTGGCATGAGTGTTCTCTCCTGAAGCCGCGGTGACGCGCGGTCGCGTGTAACCGCGCGCTGCACCATTGTTTGAGCGCGATTCGATCAGTCGCCACGCGGTGTGTCGCGCTGGCACGCCCGCCACGGCCACCGACTTGCACTCCGTGCGACGCACGGGCGGATGCGCAAGCTTACAAATCTGCTCGTCGATCCGCCGCGGTTCACGCCCGGCACGCGGCCGGACTGCAAGATCTCGTCGTGGGATCGTTCCTGATCTGATCGGACGAGCGCCCGTCGATCCGGAACCGACGGAAAACCGCCCGCGAACGTCTGAAGTGTATCGGCCGGCACGATCAGTCACCACGGCGTGGCCAATCGCCGCCAACAGGAGGAGGTCGCGATGTCGCGAGCCATTGGGACATGTCTGGCGTTTCTCGCGCTCTTTTCATCCCTCCACGCACAAGAGCCACCGCGCGCGGAAGGCTGGGTCGTGCTGCCCATCGATGAATATCGATCGCTGCGAAGCCGCGCGTTTCCGGCAACATCCGACCCTTCCCCTCCCCCGGTCGATGCGACGCTGTCACGGGTGGACTACGACCTGCGCGCGGTTGGTGACACGGCGGTCGGGCAAGCGCGCCTGACCATCGACGTCCTGAAGCAGGGTTGGGTGAGCGTGCAGGTCCCCGCCGGGATCCTCGTGCGCGACGCACGCATCGACGGACGGCAGACGACGATCGTCAGCGGCACGCCGCCGCGGGTGCTGATCTCGCGCCCCGGACGCGCAACCCTGACGCTCGACGTGGTCGTGCCCGTGGCGAGCGCTGCCGGCGCCGAGTCCATGACGCTTCCCTCGTCCTCGTCCGCGCTCTCCGCCGTCGCGCTCGCCATTCCGCGAACGGGCGTGGACGTGTCCGTGAGTGGTGGACTCGTCGCCCAGGAGCGCGACACCACAAACGGCCGCCAGTGGACCGTCTATGGCAGTCCCGGCCGTCCCCTGACGTTTTCGTGGAAACGCAAGGCGGACGACACTCGGGCAGCACTGCCCCTTCGCACAGCTGCGCGCGTGACCCAGCTCGTCGCGGTCGGGGAGGACACGAGCCAGGTGACGGTCAGTGTGCGCGTGGACGTGCGGCAAGGTCTGGCCCGACAGATCGCTCTGGCGCTGCCCGACGGCCTGGCGGTCAATCAGGTCGCAGGCGCGATGGTTGCCGACTGGACGCTCGACTCGTGCGTGCTGACGGTGACCTTCCTGGAACCTGTCGCGACCGACGCCTCGTTCGTCGTCACGGCGGAAACGCGCACGCCGCGCGAGGGCTCGATCGCGGTGCCGCTGGTTCGGGTGCCGTCCGCTGAGCGCGAAACCGGCGGCGTCGCCGTCGACGTCATGGGTCCGGGCGAGATCGGCGAACGCCAGCAGCACGGGCTCGAAGCGGCCGACGTCACAGATCTGGGAGAGGTCGTCGCCGGCCGCGAATCACCGTCGATGGTCGCGTTCCAATACAAGCCACTCGCCGGCACGTCGCCACGCGACCTCACGGTCACCGTATCGCGCTACACGCCCCAAGCGGTCCTCGTCGCCAACGTCGAGGAAGCACGCTACGACACGCTCGTGGGCGAAGACGGCCGCGTGCTGGTCCGGGCGCGATACGCCGTGCGTAACAACCAGCGCAGCTTCCTCGCGGTTGCCTTGCCACCTGAGAGCACGCTCTGGAGCGCTGCGCTCGCGGGGCGCCCGGTTCGACCAGGACTCTCGGCCGACGGTGGTCTGCTGCTGCCGCTGCAGAAGGGGCGCGCCGGCGAAGAAGCGCCAGTCTTCATCGTCGAGCTCGTGTACCTGCAGAAGACCGAACGATGGTCCGAGAAAGGTACCTCGCAGCTCGCGCTGCCGGCGGTTGATCTGCCCGTCTCGAGGACGGGCCTCACGCTCCACTACTCTCCGCGATTTCAGATCGAGACCAGGCCTGGCGTCTTTCGTCTCGAGCAGGATTCCGGACCGTGGAGCGTGGGGTTGAAAGCGGGACCGCCGCCGGTTCCATCTCCACCTCCGCCCCCACCCGCGCCGGCGCTCGAAGCGAGTGGACAAGCGTCGAAGTCCGCGCGCGAGGACAGCTCGAAGACGATGCAGGTGCTGGTGGACAAGTTCGAAAAGCAGGCGGGCCGCACGCGTCAGGGTGCAGTGCCCATCGACGTGATCTTTCCGGAGTTCGGTCCCTCGATCTTCCTGGCCGCCGAGCTCACCGCCGAACGCCAGCCGCCCTCGCTCGAGATCGAGTACCGCCGTGGAGGTGACCGATGACTCACGTAACCGCAGACTCGATCGCTCGTTCAACGACCGCGGCGCGCCTCGCGCTCGCCGTGACCGCCTCGATTGTGTGTGCGACGTCGGCCACCGCGCAGGGCGTCCGTCCGGACCCGGCCGGCCCCACCGGCACGGTCACCCTGACGCGCACGGAATACGATCGTCTGCTCGATCTCGCGAACCGTCCGCCTGTGACACCGGACACGGCACCCCTTCCCGCCGCGCTCACGCGCGCAAGCCTTCGCGTCACGGTCAATGGGACGATGGCCAACGCGACCATCCAGGTCAGCGGCGACGTTCTGCGCGCCGGCACGATCAAGGTGCCGCTCATCGCAGGTGCGACGCTGCTGTCGGCCGCGATGGGCGACCGGCCGCTGCCGCTGATGGCGGAAGGCGATACGCACTTCGCCATGCTGACCGGGCCTGGCAGCTTCGCGGCGACGCTCGAGGCCGGCGTGCCGATTGTGGTGGCGCCGGGACGCGCATCGTTCGCGCTGCCCGTTCCGCCCGCCGGCAGCGCCACCGCAACGATCGACGTGCCTGGAGAACAGACGGACGTGCGCGTCTCGCCTGGTCTCGTGCTGAATCGCACGTCGGCCAACGGCCGCACGACGATCGACGTCACGCTCGTACCGGGCTCGCCCGCGCAGGTCTGGTGGACCAATCGTGACACCGCTCCGGCGGTACCCGCGCGCGAGGCACGAACGCTCGCGAGCCTGCAGACCCTGGTGACGATCGCCGAGGCGGAAGTTCGACTGTTGACGCTGGTGGATCTCAACGTGGTGCAAGGGGAATTGACCAATGTCACCGTCGCAATCCCCGCCGGGTACGAGGTCACCGGCGTCACCGGGGTTACGATCGATGGGCGCGATCAACGCGGGAACGATCTGACGCTCAGCTTGAACGCCTCGCAACGCCGTCATCAGTTTCTGGTCGCGCTCGAGCGAACGACTGGCGGTGGATCCTTCACCTACCAGACGGCCTTCCCCAGCGTGCGGGCGGCGCAGCGCGAGACCGGCGAGGTCGCCGTCGAAGGCACGGGAACACTCGACGTGACCGCTACGGACATACCAGGCCTTCGCCGCATGGACGTCCGCGAGGTCAATCCCGCGCTCACGTCGATCGCACATCAATCGCTGCTGGCCGCTTTCCGGTATCAGCGCACGCCCGAGAGCACGCCATTGCTGTCGCTGGACGTGAAGCGCTTCCCCGACGCAGCGGTCCTCGCAGCTGCAGCCGATCGTGCCGTCGCCACGACGCTCGTGACGAGCGAAGGGCGGGCCCTGACCGAAGTGACCCTGTGGGTGCGCAATCGCGCCCAACCCTTCGTGAAGGTGACGCTGCCACCCGGGGCGTCGATGCTCTCCGCCGAAGTCGGCGGCGGCGCCGCCAAGCCGGTCGAAGGTCGTGATGGCATCCGCGTCCCCCTGCTTCGCCCGGGGTTCAGACCTGACGGAGCGTATGCAGTGTCGTTCGTCTACCTTCACGCCGGTACGCCGTTCGCGAAGAAAGGCAACATGCAGATGACGCTGCCGCGCATGGATCTGCCGGTCGGCATCGTCGAGTGGGAGCTCTTCGTTCCCGATCGCTATCGCGCGGATCGCTTCGACGGCAGCATGATTCCTGGATCGCTCGTGAACAAGCTTCCGTCTGACGACGAGGGTGCGCTCGCCGGCGCGTTTAGCGCGGTCAATCAGATCGCTCTGTCGAGTGGTCAGCTCGCCGGACGTGTGGTCGACCCAACCGGCGCAGTCGTACCCGGGGTCACGATCACGGTCACCGGCTCCGGGCGCTCTCGTACCGCTGTCACAAACGCTGACGGCATCTACGTCGTCGACAACGTTCCATCGGGCCCAATTCGGGTCACCAGCCAGCTCCAGGGCTTCAAGACCACGCAGCGTCCGCTCGTCTTCGATCAGCGGCCGCGGCAAGTCGACTTCACGATGCAGGTGGGACTGCTCGCGGAGACGGTCAGCGTGAGCGCCGACGCGCCGCTCATCGACACCCGGAGCACGGAAAGCGGCGTGACGTTTCGCACCAAAGACGACGTCACGCGACAGCGTCAGGTCAACCAGAATGACGCGGCGACTGCACCGTCAGCCAATGTGCAGAACCTGCAGCGCCGCGCGGTCGGCGTACTGCCGGTGCGCATCGAGGTACCCCGCGCCGGCACGTCGCATCAGTTCGTGAAACCGCTGGTCGTGGACGAGGAGCTGACGGTCAGTTTCCGTTACAGGACCCGCTGATCCGGTAGCGTCCGGCTTCAGCCGGACCGCAGCAAGTATCAGCGCTCCGGCGAGAGCGTCACGACCGTGTAGCGATCCAACGGGAAATACTTTTTGAACGATTCCTGGAGGAGCGCGGGTGTGATCGCGTCGATTCTCGACGGACGCTGCAAGATCAGCAGGGGATCGCGGCCGAGCAGCTTGGCCGATTGCAGCCGGCCGAGCCAGAAGCCGTTCTGCTTGATGGACGTCTCGTAGGCGCGCCGCGCGCTTTCCTTCGCGCGGTTGGTAAGGTCGGCCGACGGTCCTTCCTTCTGCAGGCGAGCGACCTCCTGCAGGACACGGTCGATCATCTTGTCGAGGTTCTCGGGCGCGCCGCCGAAGCTGACGGCCATGAACCCGCCGCCGACCTGCGGCAGCCGCTGCGTCAGCCCGACCGAAACGCTGTAGGTCTCGCCGAGCTCCTCCCGCAGAATGTCGCGGAGTGCAATCTCCAGAACTTCCGCGGCCGCTTCGGCGCGGCCCTGTTCGTTCTCCTCGAGCGCCGGATTCGCGGCGAAGCTGACGGCCACGAGGCTCTTCGGCTCGCGGCCTTTCACGACCGCGGCGCGCTCGGTCGCCGGCGGAAACTTGATCCCGACGTCCTTCATCTGGCTCGTGGCCTTGCCGGTCGACGGCAGCGAGCCGACGTAGCGGGCCACCAGCGGGATCGCCTCGTCCACCTTGAAAGTGCCGACCATGAAGAAGGTGAAGTCCGCCGCGTTCGAGAAGCGGTCGCGATAGAACGAGGTCATGGCGCTACGATCGAGCGCGGCAATCCGCTCGAGCGTGAGCGGCCGCGACGTGTAGTGGCTCATCGTATTGACCTGCGCCAGTTTTTCCCCGAACGCGATGTTCGGGCTGCGATCGCGGTTGGCGTAGGACGCTTCGAGCTGCCGCCTGATGAGGGAGAACGCTTCGGGATCGTCGCCGGGCGCGGTGAAGTTCAGGTTCAGCAGCTGCAGCGCCGTCTCGAGGTTCGCCGGCGTACTCGACCCGGAAATTCCCTGGGTCGAGAGCGAAATGAACGGCGACGCCGACGCGATCTTGCCAGCCAGCAGCTTCTGCAATTCCACCGCGTTGTGGCCGCCGACACCAGACAGCCCGACCTGGGCGGTGGCAAGCTGCGCCTCCGGATATTTCTCCGGCGGAGCCAACGAGCTGCCGCCGGGCGCCGTCAGCGAGAAGACCACCTGATCGTTCTTGAAGTCCGTCGGCTTGAGCCAGGCCTCGACGCCGTTGGGGAACGCCACGATGGTGACGCCGAGATCGGCGATCTCGCGGCGGTTGGACACGCGCGCCGGTTCCGGAACGTGCTCCATCAGCGCCCGGCCGCTGCCCTCGTCGTTCCAGGCGGTCACCGCCACGGCCTCGGTGGCGGCCACGGTTGCGCGGAGCTCCGCTTCGGTCGGCAGGGCCAGGTTCGGCTTCTGGGGCGACACCGCGAGGATAACCTGCGACGACGCCGCGAAGAGCGCACGCGCGGCGGCATTCACCTCAGCCGCGGTCACGGTTGGAATGAAGGCCTTCGCGAGCTGGTACTCGTACTCGATGCCCGGGGTCGGCTCGTTCTCGAGGAAGTAGCTGATGTACTCCTGCGCGTAGGATCCGCTCTCGCTCTTGTCCCGCTCAGAGTAGGCGCGCTCGTAACCAGCGAGGGTCCACTTCTTGGCACGATCGAGCTCGGCGGCTCCGAAGCCATGCTCCTTGACGCGCTTGGCCTCGATCGCCAGCGACGCCAGGCCTGCGTCGATCTTGCCATCCTGTACGCTCGCGCTCAGCGAGAACGTCGCGACCGTCGATGACAGGCCGCTGCTGAACGCCCCCGCGTTCAAGAACGGCGCGTCCGGCTTGCGCGAGATCTCGTCGAAGCGATCGTTCATCATCTGGTACACGAGACCGCGGACGAGGCTCACGCGGTAATCCGACACGCGCGTCTCCGGTTCCGTCGAACGCTTGCGCAGCAGAGAAACCGACGACTGCGTCGCTTCGGAATCGCTGGCGACCTTGACTTGCAGTTCGGCAGGCAGCGGAACCGGGTAGTGTCGCTCGGGCGCCGGTGTGGACGGCTTCGGGATCCCCTCGAACTGTGAGCGGACCAGCGTTTCCATCTTCGCGGGATCGACATCGCCGACGACCACGACCGCCATGCGATCGGGGCGATACCACTTGGTGTAGAACGCCTTCAGCCGATCGGGCGTGAACGACTTCAGGATCTCGGGCTTCCCGATCGGCAACCGCTCGGCGTATTTCGACTGGTAGTAGAGCACCGGAATCTGCTGATCGCGGAGGCGCGCGCCTGCCCCGAGCCCACCGCGCCATTCCTCGATCACCACGCCGCGTTCCTTGTCGATCTCCTTCGGATCGAGGGTCATCCCGCCGGCGAAGTCCGACAGCGCCTGCATCCCCTTCTCGACAATCCCCTCTTTGTCGGTCGGAAGCTGGAACATGTAGATGGTTTCGTCGAAAGACGTCGACGCGTTGACGTGGGGGCCCATCCGGGCGCCGCTGGACTCGAGTGTCGCGATGAGCTCTCCGGCTTTGAAGTGCGTCGTGCCGTTGAACGCCATGTGCTCCAGGAAATGCGCGAGGCCCTGCTGATCGTCTGCCTCGTCGACCGACCCCGCCTTGACCGCGAGCTCCATCAGCACCCGCTTCTCAGGCTTGCCGTTGCGCCTGATGAAGTACTGCAGGCCGTTCGGCAGCGTCCCCTTCGTCACCGCCGGGTCGAACGGCAGGAGATCAGTCGGCGCGAAGGCGGAAGGCGCGACGGGTGCAGGCGCCTGCGCGTGAAGCGGAACGAGGGGCATCGCAAGGGTGAGGAGGGCGAGGCTCAGGAGGATGGGCGATCGTAAGCGCATGTATTTCACTGTACCTCAGCGTTCGGCAGCCGGAACAGTGCGCTGGGACGAAAGGGCTGGGCTAAACTGTCACCCGCCGCCTGGCGGTTACTACTGACCTGCAGTAATTAGGAGGATCGATGCCCGTCAGCCGTCGTGAGTTCATCGCGGTATCCTCGTCAACGCTCGCGGCCATGCCGCTCGCCGCGTGGACCGGTCAGACCCAGGCGCCGCCAACCACGCACTTCGAGGCCGTCCGCCGCAACGTCGGCTACTTCACGGCGCGCGGCGGGACGATCGGCTGGCTCTCGAACAAGGATGCCCTTCTGGTCGTCGACAGCCAGTATCCGGATACTGCCGCCCTCTTCCTTGGCGCCCTCGAGCAGAAGACGACACGCGGCATCGACGTGCTCTTCAACACGCACCACCACGCCGATCACACGGGCGGAAACGGCATCCTGAAACCGAAGACCAAACGGATCGTCGCGCAGACCAAGGTGCCTGACCTGCAGAAGCGGGCGGCCGCACAGCAGGCCCAGACGCAGCCCAACGCGGCGCAGACGCCGCAGGTCGTCGCCGACGCGACGTTCGACAAGACCTGGGGAGTCGATGCGGGCGACGAGAAGGTGACGGCGCGGCACTACGGACCGGGCCATACCGGCGGCGACGCGATCATTCAGTTCGAGCACGCCCACATCGTGCACATGGGCGATCTGTTCTGGAATGAGATCCACCCGTTCGTCGATCGCCCGTTCGGCGCGTCCATCCAGAACTGGATGAAGACGATCGAGACCGTTTCGAAGGCGATGCCGGCCGACACGACGTACATCGCCGGGCATGCGCGCGCCGGTCAGCCAGTCGTCGTCGATCGCGCAGCTTTGCTCCGCCAGCGTGACTACTTCGATGCCGTTCTCACCTACGCCCGCAAAGGCATCGCGGACGGCAAGTCGAGGGACGAGATCGCCAAGCTCGACAACCTATCCGGCTTCGAGAGTTACCAATCGCTCCCGCCGCGCGCCACGCTCGCCTTCGTGCTCGGTGTGGCGTATGACGAAGTGACGAACAAGTCAGTCGAGAGTCGATAGTCGGCAGTCGGCAGTCGGCTGTCGACTCCCGACTGTTTCGTTTTTCCTGCCACGTTTCCGTCAGCACGATTCTGCAATACCGGCGCAAGTTCTTGTACCCCGGCACGTGTGCGGCTGGCGCGGCGTTGGCACACGCACTCGGGCCCCCCTCAGGCGTGGAGTGTGTCATGGCTGCGCGGACACAGTTCGGTCTTCTCTGTACGGCGGTTTTCCTCGGCATCATCTCCGGTCCGGTTAACGCCCGGCAGCAGACGGCCCCGCAGGACCGAGTGCTTCCGGACTTCGATATTCGTGTTGGACGTGCGTCAGCGTCGGCTTCACCCGGCGCGGCAGCGGAACTGCGCCGGTCGCGGACCCCGCGCGGAGTCAGGCTGAATCCGAACACCGGTACGGTGCGCGTACTCGAGGCGCCGGGGCTGTCGCGGGCCGGCAATCGATCGGCCGCGGCAGTACGCGCGCTCGTGTCGTCGGCCGCTGATCGTCTTGGCCTCGATGCCAATGACCTGGCGTCGCTCACGCCGGTGCGAGACTACGTCAGCGCGTCCACTGGCGCGCACCATCTGGTGTTCACGCAAACACTCGACGGCATTCCAGTATTCGACGGCGTGGTGTCCGTGCACGTGAATCGTGAGGGCGAAGTCCTTCGCGTGAACAGCGGCGCCGCACGCGGTGCGGGACGTCAGCGCGCGGCCGTCATCACCGCCGCCCAGGCAGCCGAGAGCGCCGCGCGCAGCATTCGACCCGAGCTCGGATTCAGCGCCGTCGTCCTGGGCTCCGCAGCGGGTCCTGCCTCGGCCACACGATTCGCGCCCGGCGGATTCCGTCGCGATGTGGCGGTGTCGCACGTGTGGTTCCCAATCGACGGATCGGTGCGGCTTGCCTGGCACGTCGAGCTCGAGCCGGACGGCTCACCCCAGTTCTATGACCTCGTCGTCGACGCGCAGAACGGCGACATCCTGCTTCGGCGTAATCGCGTGAAATACGAGAACGGCGTGGGGCGCGTGGTCCAGTCTGCCGAGACACAGCAGGCGGATCCCCGTCGCCCCGACGCGATGCCGCTCGGGCCGAACGGCTGTCCGCCGCCGTCGAACCACGAGCTGCGATCACTGAACGGTCAGTTCCGGGATCCAGCCACCGTCCTCGATAACAGCGGCCGACTGAGCGGGAACAACGCCCACGTGTTCCGCCGCGCCAAACCAACAGAGGGTGCCTTTGGAACCTTCGACGGCACGCAATGGAACTTCGACTTTCCCTTCAACTCCGCGGATTCAGCCGAGACCCAGCTGTTCTTCGCGCTGAATTTCGCGCACGATTTCTTCTACGACCTGGGCTTCGATGAGGCCGCCGGCAACTTCCAGGAAAACAACTTCGGCCGCGGCGGCCTCGGCGGCGACTCCATAGTCGGGCTCGCCCGGGCCACCGGCCGCAACAACGCGACGTTTCAGTCGGCGCCCGACGGTGCCAACGGAATCATCAGCATGTATCTGTGGGATGGATTCGGCTGCTGGTCCCAGGACGTCGACGGCGATGGCGTGGCCGATATCGATGGCGACTACGACCTCGACATCGTGCTGCACGAGTACCAGCATGGCGTCAGTCAGCGTCTGAACACCGTGTTCACCGGCAACGAGGCCGATGCGATCGGCGAAGGTGGAGGCGACTTCTTCGCCTACAGCGTCAACAACAACGCTCTGCTCGCCGAGTACTCCTATCCGGACGGTCTGCGCGCGGTGAACAGCAAGGGCTACGGCGATTGGTACTGTCTGCTCGGATTCCTCTGCGAGCCGCACGACAACGGCGAGATCTGGGCGAACGTACTTTGGGATCTCCGCGAGCGCTTCCGCGTCGACGCCGTCCGCGGCAGCCAGGCCTCGGGTGTCAACGAGGCGCATCAGCTCTATCTCGACGCGCTGAAGCTCTCGCCGCCGTCCCCGACGATGCTCGACATGCGGGACGCGGTGCTGCTGGCCGATGCGCTGCGAAATCCCGGGTCGCCGACGAGCACCAACTATTGCCGGATTTGGGAAACGTTCGGCGGCCGCGGCATGGGCCTGAACGCCACGGATACACAGGACAACGGCTTCAATCAGGTGGGTGCCGATTTCACGGTGCCAAGCGCATGCGCGGCGCCGCCATCGCCCCCCGTCCTGACGGTCAGCGTCCCGGTTCCGACCGCGACTGAATCGGGCCCGGTCAGCGGCACGTTCCGAATCTCTCGGTCACCAGTGCAGAGCACGCCACTGACCGTGTGGTTCATGATGGGCGGAACGGCCACGTTCGGAGTGGACTACCAGACACCGGCCACGGTAGCGACGATTCCTGCCGATGCGGCATTCGTCGACGTGCCGATCGTCCCGATCGACGATACAGCTGTCGAGACGAACGAGACCGTCACGCTCACGCTCAGGGCAGCCTCCGCCTACATCCTCGGATCTCCGTACACAGGAACCGTGACGATCGTGAGCGACGACGTCGCGCCGGACATGATCGTGTCCGCGTTGACTGTACCGGTGACGGGCGGAAGCGGGCTGCCGATACAGATCACCGACACGACGAAGAATCAGGGAACGGGCGCCGCAGCGGCGTCGACGACCTACTACTACCTGTCGAGGGACTACATGCTAGACGGGTCGGATCCGGTGGTCGGCACACGAGCCGTACCCGATCTGGCGGTTGGCGCGACGAGCACGAACACGATGTCCGTAACCTTGCCGGCTGACCTCGACCCGGGTCTCTACACGCTCTTTGCCAAGGCTGACGGCGCCGGCGTGCTGTCGGAGTCGCAGGAGGCCAACAACACACGCCTCTCGACGATCCGCATCGGACCCGATCTGCTCGTGACGACGTTGACCGCTCCGGCGACTGCCGGCGCGGGCACGTCGTTCAGCGTGACTGACACGACGAGCAACCCGGGCGGCGGGCCCGCCACGGCGTCCACGACGCGTTTCTACCTGTCGTTGAACTACCTGCTCGACGGCGCTGACACGCCGCTGCAGTCGCGCGCCGTGCCGGCACTCGGGCCGTCCGGCGCCAGCACGATGACCACGACGCTGACGATACCGGCAGGTACGCCAACAGGTCTCTACTACATCATCGCGAACGCCGACGACGGCGGTGCGGTCGTGGAGACGAGCGAGGGGAACAACATCCGCTACGTCACCATCAGGGTCGGGCCGGATCTGACCGTGACCGGGATTTCCGGGCCGGCGCGCGGCGGTGTGGGAGACACGATCCAGGTCAACGACACGACAAAGAACAGCGGCACCGGAAGCGCAGGGCCGTCCACCACGGTCTTCTATCTGTCCGCCAATTACGCGCTCGACGCGACGGACATTCGGCTCAACCCCACTCGCAGCGTGGGACCGTTGAATGCGGGTGATGCCAGCTCCGGAACGACGTCGATCACGGTTCCGGACGTCACGCCCGGTCTCTGGTATCTCATTGGCAACGCCGACGACTCCAACGCGGTGCTCGAGACGACGGAGACGAACAACACCAGGTACACGACGATTCTGATCGGGCCTGACCTGACGGTCTCGCTTCTGACTGGGCCCTCGACCGCCACGCCCGGCAGCACCGTCGTGATGACCGACACGACGAAGAACTCGGGCGCGGGCATTGCGGCGGCGTCGGTCACTCGCTTCTATCTGTCCACGAACGTGCTGTTCGACGCGAGCGACATCCTTCTGACCGGAGAGCGCACCGTTCCGGCACTGGCAGCCAACGTAACAAACACTGGCACGACGAACGTCGTGCTGCCGGCCGGGCTCACGGGCGTCTATTACATCCTCGCCGTCGCCGACGGTCCGGGAACAGTCGCTGAGACGAACGAGAACAACAACGCGATTGCGAAGGGGATAACGATCAAGTAAGGCTTGCAGCGCTTAGACGGCATTTTTTAGTTTGTCGTGGGGCCCCACCCCCACGACCTGCCAGCGCTCGCGTCGTTACTTAATGCGTCTGGGGGCGTCGCCCCCAGACGCTGCAGCTCGCGCCTGCGCGCTCGCTGCGACTCAAGGCTGCTCGCGCCGCTGGTTAGTTGCAACAAGCCGCCTGTACTGGCGGCTCGCCTCACTCCTTCGCAGCTAGCCTTTCTTCTATTCGCCCCGTCTTCTTCTCCGATCGCCCGTCGACGGTGACAGTGACTGTGTAGTCGCCAGCGGGCATCGGCTGTCGGCGCTCGTCCAGCATCGTGAGGGACACCCGGTTCAAGCCGGATGCGGCCGGACCCTGTTGCGTGCGCACCGTGCGGCCGCTCGCGTCGGCCACGGTGATTGACGCGGCCGACCCGGTGCTCTTGACGTAGTAGACAATCGCCAGACCATCCGGCTCGTTCGGCGTCGTCGCGTAACGATCGCCGTACAGCTGGTAGTTCCCCCACGCTCCTTCACCACGATGGCGCTTCGGCTCGATGTCGAAAAGGTGGAGGTCTTTCTCGAGCGTCGTACCGTTCATCTCCCGCAGCGGCGCGATGTCCGTGATCCACATGCCGCGTCCATAGGTGCCGACGACGAGATCGTTCTCACGCGGGTGAATCACCATGTCGTGCACGGGCACGGTCGGCATGTTGGCGCGAAGAGCGGTCCACTGACCACCGTCATCGATCGACACGTAGACCCCGCGGTCATTGCCGAGGAACAGCAGGTCTCTGTTCTTGAGGTCCTGGACGACGACGTTGATGGGTTTGTCGGGGAGGCCGGTGGTGATGCGCGTCCAGGTCTTGCCGAAATCCGTCGTCTTGAACAGAAACGGACGGAAGTCGTCGGCTCGGAAACCGGTCTTCGAAATGTAGGCCGTACCGGCGTCGAAGTTCGATGGGAAGACGCGGCTGACCCAGATCTCTGCCGGGCCGCCGGCGGACGCGATCGCCGCCGTGGCGTCGAACCAGGTGCTACCCCCGTCGCGCGTGACCTGGACCTTTCCGTCGTCGGTACCGACCCAGATCACCCCGGCAGTGACCGGCGACTCGGCGATCGTCGAGATGGTGCAGAAGCGGATCGACGATCCGTTCTGCGCGATCTTCTCCTTGTCGTTCGTCGTCAGATCGGGGCTGATCTGCTGCCAGTGATCGCCGCGGTCCGTCGATCGGAACAGCATCTGCGCGCCGACATACACCATGGACGGATTGTGCGGTGACAGGCGGATCGGCGCGACCCAGTTGAAGCGCAAGGGATCACCAGCGGGCTGCGGCGGCGGAATGAGCGTACGGGTGTGGGTGCGCTGATCGACGCGACGCGGGCTGCCAAACTCCTGAGTGTTGTAGACCCAGCGGCTATCGGTCGGATCGACCTGGTTGTACATGCCGTCACCGGTGCCGACGGTCGTCCAGTCCTCGATCCCGATGCGTCCGCTCGCACTGTTGCTCGGCCCCTTCCAGTGCTCGTGATCCTGCAGCCCCGCGTACACGTTGTAGGGATCCTCCATGTCCACGGCGATTGCGTACATCTCGCCCAGCGGCAGGTTGGTGTAGTGATCGGCAGTGGTCCCGCCGTCGTACGAGATGTGCAGTCCGCCGTCACTCAGCAGCACCACGCGCTTCGGATCCTGCTGATCGAACCAGACGTTCCGGACGTCGCCGAACATGCTGCGGAACATGCGCCGGTTGTTGAACGTGAGATCGCTCCAGGTCTTGCCGCCGTCCTCGGAGTTGGGCAGCGCGTCGCTGGTGACGACAATCCGCTCGGGATTGCCGGGATCGATCCGGAGGATGTTGAAGGAATACGGCGCTTTCCCACCGACGTTGACCTCGAGCCCGTGCGTCTTCCTCCACGTCGCCCCGCCATCGTCGGTTCGGTAGACTTCCCCGCCGATCGGACGGGGACCGCCGCGGCCACGGCCGGTGGGCTGCCCGCCATCCGGGCGCGGGTTCACGTTCTCGACGATGGCGTAGAGGACGTTGGGATCCTTCTGGTAAATGTCGAGGCCGATCCGGCCGATCTTTCCTGAGGGCAGGCCGCTTTCGAGCTTCGCCCAGCTCTTGCCGCCGTCCGTCGTCTTGTAGATGGCGCTGCCGGGACCGCCTTCCTCGAGGTGCCAGGGCTTGCGATCTTTTTCGTATGCCGCGGCGTAGAGCACGTCCGGATTGCGGCGGTTCATCACCAGATCGATCACTCCGATGTGGTCGTTGACGTACAGCACTTTCGACCACGTCTTGCCGCCGTCGGACGTCTTGAAGAGGCCGCGTTCTTCGTTGTTGGTCCAGAGGTGCCCCATGGCGGCGACGAACACGACGTCCGGGTTCGTGGGATGGATGATGATCTTCGCCACGTGATGGGAATCCTGCAGGCCCATGTGCGTCCACGTGCGGCCAGCGTCGGTGGACTTGTAGACGCCGTCACCGGAATACGAGCTCCGCGCGTTGTACGACTCGCCTGTCCCGACCCACACGACGTTCGCTGCCGACGGCGCCACGGCGACGGCGCCAATCGACGACACGTTCTGGCTGTCGAAGATCGGCTCGAAGGTCGTGCCGTTGTTGGTCGTCTTCCACACACCGCCGTTTCGCGTGGCGATGTAGAAGGTGTAGAGGTGATCGTGGAGGGGCGTCTCCGGCGCCGCGAAGTCGGTCAGCCACGAGCCGGCGCGAAACGGACCGAGGTTGCGATAGCTGAAGCCGTTGAGGAGCTCGGCGGTGAACCGTGACGGACTCTGCGACGTGACGGACGGCGCGAGGCCAACGACGAGGACAACGATCGGGATCCAGCGCGATGTCACCATGCGCGGCGAGTCTCCCGAAAGGCGCGGGCGTTGTCAATTTGGGCAGGTGGGGCAGGTGGGGCGGGTAGGGCAGGTGGGGCAGGTAGGGCGGGCAGGGCTGGTGGGCAGGTTTTCGGACAACCTTCCGAAGCACCAACCCTTATCTGCCCCACCTGCCCCACCGGCCCTACCCGCCCTACCCGCCCCACCTGCCCTACCCGCCCTACCTGCCCTACCTGCCCCACCTGCCCTACCTGCCCTAATTGCTTCCGCGCGCCTGCGCGGGTTACGCTTGGCCCCATCCCACGGAGACACGATACGCATGAATCCAATTACCGGGCTGTTGACGGCGCTTGGCGCACTGACAGCGGTGTACATCGGCGGCTGGTCGAAAGCGGTGATGGGGGCGCGGGAAGCGCAGAACAAAGGCGAGTCACCGGCCACCGACGCGCGGTTCCCGTCGGCCCTTCAGCTCGGCATCGGCGCGGTCACCAACTTCTTCGATACGCTCGGCATCGGATCGTTCGCGACCACGACGGCCCTGTTCCGATTCTTCAAGCTCGTACCTGACCGGATCATTCCCGGGACGCTGAACGCGGGGCACACCCTGCCGACGATCCTGCAGGCGTTCATCTACACGTCGGTCATTCCGGTCGACGTGGTGACGCTGTTCTCGATGATCGCCGCCGCCGTGCTCGGCGCGTGGCTTGGTGCGGGAATCGTCTCGAGCTGGTCGAAGAGAAAAGTGCAGGTCGGGATGGGCGGCGCGCTGCTGGCTGCGGCGGCGTTCATGCTGATGAAACAGCTCAGCCTCAATCCGGCGGGCAGCGAACAGATCGGCGTCAGCGGCGTGATGCTCGTGGTCGCCGTGGCCGGAAACTTTCTCCTCGGCGCGCTGATGACGTTGGGGATCGGCCTCTACGCGCCGTGCATGATCCTGGTGAGCCTGCTCGGGATGAGCGAGCGGACCGCGTTCCCGATCATGATGGGCTCCTGCGCGTTTCTCATGCCGGTCGGCAGCCTCCGCTTCATCCGCGAACGCGCCTACAGCCTTCGCAACGCCCTCGGCCTGGCGATCGGCGGTCTCCCCGGCGTCTACATCGCCGCGAAGATCGTCGGCTCGATGAACCTGGGCACCGTCCGCTGGCTCGTGATCGTTGTCGTGCTCTACACCGCGATTACGATGCTGATCGCCGCGTCCTCTGAGGAACCCGCGTCCGCAGCCGAGCCTGTCAAAGCGTAGGTCGTAGCCGGCGGCGAGCCGGCTACGCGGGTTCGTCCCGCTTTATCGCCCCATAACCCCTTCCAATACGTCTCCGTTCCGGTTCCCCTGTAGAATCCCCCCGACTGCCGGACTGGTCATCTTTCTTCACGGAGTTGTCCATGCACGTCCAGCGTGTTGCCGCCTCGCTCGTGTTCTCACTCGTGCTGCTGGCGCCGCGTGTCACGGCCGCGCAAGGAACCATCGCGGACTACCAGCGGGCGATGGGCCTGCGGGAAAAGACGCAGGGTCTTGCCATGAACGTTCCCGAGCCGGCCACCTGGGTCGAAAAGACCACCCACTTCTGGTATCGGCGTTCGGTGAAGGGCGGCAACGAGTTCCTGCTCGTCGACGCCGCAACGCAGGAGAAACGGCCCGCGTTCGACCACCAGCGGCTCGCGGACGCGCTATCCGAGGCGATCAAACCGGAAAAGCGCTACACGGCCGTGACGCTGCCATTCAACGCGTTCACGTTTGCCGACAACGAGCAGACGATCGAGGTCACCGTCCAGGGCAATCAGTGGCGGTGCAAGCTGGCGGACTACACCTGCAACGAGGACGACCGCAACCGCTTGGGCCGCGGTGGCAGAGGAGGACGCGGCGGCCGCGGTGGCGGCGGGCTGGGCGGGCCGGTACGGGCCGAGTTCGACGTCAACGGCTTCGAGCCGAAAAAATCCCCTGATGGCAAGCTCGAGGCGATGGTCAACAACTACAACGTGGCGATTCGCGTGCCGGGCAAGCGCGACGTCACGCTCCTCAGCACCGATGGATCCGAGGGCGGCTACTACGACCCGGCGTCGCTCGTCTGGTCGCCGGATTCGAAGACGATCGCGGTCTACCGGATCAAGCCGGGGTTCCGGCGCTACGTGCACTACGTCGAATCGTCTCCAGAAGATCAGCTCCAGCCGAAGAGCTCGACGCTCCAGTACGCGAAGCCGGGCGACGTCCTGGACGTCGAGAAGCCAGTGCTCTTCAACGTCGAGACGATGAAGCAGATCTTCGTCGACAACGATCTGTTCCCGAACGCCTACGATCAGACGGCGCTCGTGTGGCGGAAGGACAGCACCGCCGTCACGTTCGAGTACAACCAGCGCGGCCACCAGGTCTATCGCGTCATCGAAGTCAACGCGGCGACAGGAAAGGCGCGGTCGGTCATCAGCGAGGAGAGCAAGACCTTCTTCTGCTACTCCGGCAAGAAGTATCGGTTCGACGTCCACGACGGCAAGGAAATCATCTGGACGTCGGAGCGAGATGGCTGGAACCACCTGTATCTCTACGACGGCGCAACCGGCGCCGTGAAGAATCAGATCACCAAGGGAAACTGGCCGGTCCGGACGGTCATCAAGGTCGACGAGGACAAGCGCCAGATCTGGTTCAGCGCGAACGGCATGTACCCCGGCAAGGATCCGTACTTCGTCCACTACTACCGGATCAACTTCGACGGGACCGGGCTGACGCCGCTGACGCAGGTGGATGCAAACCACGTCGTGAACTTCTCGACCGACATGGCCTACTACGTGGACGTCTACTCGCGCGTCGACATGGTGCCGGTGTCGGAGCTGCATCGCGGGGACGGCACCAAGGTCGCAGAGCTCGATCGCGGCGACATCACGGAACTGGTCAAGGCGGGCTGGAAACCACCCGAGGTGTTCACGTCGCTCGCGCGTGACGGCAAAACCGACATCTGGGGCGTCATCTACCGTCCGAGCAACTTCGACCCGTCGAAGAAGTATCCCGTCATCGAGAACATCTACGCCGGCCCGCAGGGGTCGTTCGTGCCCAAGTCTTTCGCCGCCTACAACCAGATGCAGTCGCTCGTCGAGATCGGCTTCATCGTCGTGCAGATCGACGGCATGGGGACCAACTACCGCTCGAAAGCCTTCCACGACGTCGCGTGGAAGAACCTGAAAGATGCAGGATTTCCGGATCGCGTGCTGTGGCACAAAGCGGTCGCCGCGAAGTATCCGTGGTACGACATCACGCGGGTCGGGATCTACGGCACGTCAGCCGGCGGCCAGAACTCGCTCGGCGGCCTGCTGTTCTTCCCGGATTTCTACAAGGTCGGGGTCACGTCCGCCGGGTGCCACGACAACCGGATGGACAAGATCTGGTGGAACGAGCAGTGGATGGGATGGCCGATCGGCTCCGAATATGCCGATTCGTCGAACGTGGACAACGCCTACCGCCTGCAGGGCAAGGTCCTGCTCATCGTCGGCGAGATGGACAACAACGTCGATCCGTCGTCGACGCTGCAGGTCGTGAATCAGTTGGTCAAGCACAACAAGGATTTCGACCTGCTCGTGATCCCGGGGGCGCTGCACACCAACGGCGGCGTCTACGGCGATCACAAGCGGTTCGATTTCTTCTCGCGTCATCTCCTCGGCACCAAGCCGCCGGACTGGAAGACGCTCGAGACCGCGACGACCGCGACGTCGACGGCGGCACGGTAGTGTCCAGCTGAAGCCGGACTACGTCGGTAGTGTCCGGCTCTAGCCGGACTGCGTCGGTAGCGTCCGGCTTGAGCCGGACCCACACTGGCTCCGTCCGGCGGATTCCGCCGACCCGATTCTTGCCATGCCTGTCGCATGCGCACGAACTACCCCCACCATCTCCCGGCTTTTGACTATCGCGGATTCCATCGATATTTCCTCACGTTCTGCACGGAGAAACGCGTCAGGGTCTTCGTGAACAACCGGACCGTCGACCTCGTGTGGATGCAGTTTCTGCGAGCTTCGGGCGACGACAGCATGGCAATACTTGCCTGTGTCTTCATGCCCGATCATGTGCACCTCGTCACGGAAGGAGAGTCGGAGGAATCGGACTGCAAGCGTTTCATCTCCCGCGCCAAACAGTTCTCGGGCTATCACTACGCACAGGCAAACGGCGCACGCCTTTGGCAGCGCTACGGCTACGAGCATGTGCTGCGAGACGAAGAACCGACACGCTCTGCGATCGCCTACGTGCTCGAGAATCCGGTCCGTGCGCACCTTGTCGAGACGGTGTGGGACTACGGGCACATCCGATCAAGCAAGTACGAACGTGAGCACCTGATCGAGTATGCATACGCAAAGGCGGCAGCGGGATCTCGCTGACGTCGGACGCGGCGGTCCGGCTAAAGCCGGACGCTACAAGGTCTGGCTAAAGTCTGGCTAAAGCCAGACACTACAAAGTCCGGCTGAAGCCGGACACTACCGACACGGCAGTCGTACCTCGAAGATCGCGCCGCCGCCGGGGCGGTTGGCGGCAGTGATCGCGCCGCCGTACCCTTCGACGATCGCTCGCGCAATCGCAAGGCCGAGCCCGGTGTGTTCGCGACGAGTATCGGCGTCCGGACGATACGAGAAGAATCGATCGAAGACCCGTTCCAGGTGAGCATCGGGGATACCCGGGCCTCGGTCGGCGATGGTGACCCGGCAGACGCCGTCTGAGGCGCTGGTGACAACGTCGACCGTGCTGCCCGCTGGCGCAAGCGTCCGCGCATTCTCCACGATGTTTTCGAAGACCTGCGCGAGGCGGTCCGGCGCCGCGACGACGACCGCCGGACGTTGCGGCTGAACGATCGACAGTGACGGGCCGTCCGGATGCGCGAGGCGCATGCCCTCGGCGATTTGTGCGATCAAGGCGCCGACATCGACCTTCGACGGACGCTCGTGTGCGATCTGTCCGTCGATGTGCGCCAACTCTCGGACTCCGGAGACCAATCGCTCCAGCCGATCGACGTCCCGCCTCAGCATCGTCAGGAAACGCGTACGCTCCCCATCGTCTTCGGCGCTCGCGATCATCTCAGCCGACGTCCGGATCGACGCCAGCGGATTCTTGAACTCGTGCGACACGTCGGCAGCGAAGGATTCCAGGAGGCGGATATGGGCATCGAGCCGCCGGGTCAGCTCGTCGAGCGCTCGTGCAAGATCGCCGATTTCATCGCGACGATCGACCCGACGGAAGCCTTCGGGCTCGAGCACGCGGCGATCAGCGAACGCGAGCGCCGTGCGCCGCAGCCGGACGAGCGGGCGCACGATGGTCGCCGACATCAGCACGCTCAGCGCCGCTGCGGCCAGCAGCGACGCGAGGACGATCTCGAAGACCCGCAACCGGACGACGTAGAGCGCCTGAAGCGCGCGATACGTGGACTGCGATACCTGCACCGCGCCAATCACGGTCGCACCGTGCCGGACCGGCAGCGAGCTGTGAAGGGTCAGTGACCGCTGGCCAGGCGTGGGTCGCGTGGCTGCGCCGTAGCCGCCGCGAAGCGCCTCGCGCACCTCGGGCGGCGTCGAAGCCGACGAAGGCTCCGCCCCCCCGAGCTCGCGAGGACGCGAACCGAGAACGGTACGAACGCCGTGTGCGACAGCCTGGCGTGCACGCGTGAGCCAGACGCCGATGCGATACAGGGCACGTGCTCTGATTCCTTCTTCAAATTTGCTGTATTCGGATGCCGCTGCCCGATCCTCGACAACGCCGGTGACGCGTCCCGAATCGGCGAGCAGCGCACCAGTGGCATCGAACACTCGCAACCGCGCATCGCTCTCCCGACCCATGCGCGCGAGCAGCGCCTCGACCTCGCCGACCTCGATGACCGGGCCCCCGAGCGACGCCGCCAGCACCCTAGCCTGCTGAATCATCCCGCGCTCCTGCGTCTCGAGCAGTTGAGCCTCGTAGACATCCAGATAGAGGATGCCCGCCACCGGCAGGAACACCACCAGCAGGTTGAAGGCAAGAATACGCAGGCCGATGCGTGACGTGCGCAGCCGGGCGAACGCCGCCGGCAGAAAACGCATGGACATCAGGACAGACGGTAGCGGTAGCCGGCGCCGTACACGCCCTCGATGCGGTCGAAGAGCGGATCGATCAGCTCGAACTTGCGCCTGATTCGCTTGATGTGGCTGTCGATGGTGCGGTCGCTGACGGACACGCGATCCGGGTAGGCATCTTCCATCAGCTGATCGCGCGTCTTGATGACGCCCGGCCGCCGGAGGAGGCTCTGCACGAGCAGGAACTCGGTGACGGTCAGGGGAACGTTCTTCGTCTTCCACTCAACGGTGAGACGAAGCGGATCGAACGTGAGGTCGCCGACAGTCTGGGGCCGGTCGTCAGCGGCGCGGCCTGCGCCCTCGATGAGCGAGGCACGCCGGAAAAGCACTTTGACGCGCGTCATGAGCTCGCGCATCGAAAACGGCTTGCTGATGTAGTCGTCGGCTCCGATCTCGAGCCCGAGGACGCGATCGAATTCCTCTTCGCGTGATGTCAGGAAGACGATCGGCAGGGCCTCGGATTTCGACCGCAGGCGGCGGCACAGCTCGAGCCCGTCCAGCCTCGGAAGCCCGATATCGAGAATCACGAGATCGGGCAGCGTGCGGTCGAACGCCTCCCAGGCCCGCTGCCCATCGTCGAAACTCTCGGTGCGATGGCCCTCCCGGCGTAAGGCGACGCAGACGGCCTCGCGGATGCCGTCCTCGTCTTCGACCACGGTGACGAGACGCCCTGACATGTTCCAACGACTCTAGCGCATCCGCGCGATTTGCCGCTGCCTTAGTGTCGCCACAATCCGCCTCGATCTTTCCCCGCTCCCGTCACGTCCGCGCCGTCCCGACGCGCCAGACTGGCTGAAGCTCTACTTCTTGATGGAGGTCACATGCGCACGTCGCCGATGCTGCGGTTGGGAATCATGGGTCTGTTGATGTTCATGCTCCTCGTCCCTCTCGCGATGATCTATTCGGTGGTCAGCGAACGTGAAACCCGGCGGAACGCAGTCACCGGAGAAATCAGCGACGAGGCTGGCGGAGCACAGACAGTGGGCGGGCCGGTTCTCGTCATCCCGTATCGCTACACATCGGTCGACAACCAGGGCCGAAGCCGGTCGCTCATGGCGTACATGTCCGTTCTGCCCGATCTCCTGCGTATCGATGGGCAGGTCGAGCCCGAAATCCGGCGCCGAGCGCTGTTTCCCGTCATCGTCTATAGAGCGCATCTCAAGATCAGCGGCCGCGTCTCGCGACCCGATCTGTCCCACGTGAGACCTGCGCCCGAAGAAGTGCTCTGGGACGACGCGATGCTGAGCGTCGGCGTGTCGGACCCCAAGGGCATCTCGAGGCGCCTCGAAGCCAACATCGGGGGACAGACGCGCCCGTTCGTTCCAGGCGTCTCGGACGTGGGCCTGTTCTCAACGGGCGTTCAGGCACCGGCCGCCGGTCCACTGACCGCGGACAGCCAGGGCGTCACGTTTTCGCTGGAGCTGGATCTGAACGGCACGAGGGAGCTGCGATTTCTGCCGGCTGGCCATGAGACGACCGTGCAGCTGTCCTCGACCTGGCCGCATCCAAGCTTCGTGGGAGCGCCGCTGGCCGACGAGCGCCGTGTCGATCGCGACGGCTTCAGCGCGACGTGGCGCGTGCCCTATTTCGGCCGGGGCTACCCGCCGATCTGGACGAGCGCCAGCCAGAATCGCGAACAGCTCATGGCGCAGGCGGCAGCATCGGCGTTCGGTGTCACGCTCGTCCAGCCTGTCGACATCTACCTGCAGACGGAACGCGCGGTGAAGTACGCGGTCCTCTTCATCGTGCTCACGTTCGTCATCGCGTTCCTGTGGGAGATCACGGGTGGCGTGCTGCTCCATCCCGTCCAATACGTGTTCCTTGGCTTCACGATGTGCGTGTTCTATCTGCTGCTCCTGTCGCTCTCCGAGCACACAGGATTTGACGCCGCCTACCTCATTGCCAGCGCCGCAACAGTGACGCTGCTGTCGAAGTATTGGAGCTGGGTGCTGCGGGCGGCGAAAGGAGCGTGGCTGATGGGGGCTGCATTGAGCCTGCTGTACGGATACCTGTATCTGCTGCTGCGCCTCGAAGACTACGCGCTCCTCGCCGGCTCGATCGGCGTGTTTCTGGCGCTTGCGATCGTCATGTTCCTCACGCGACGGGTGAATTGGTACGAGCTGAGGCTCGGGGCGACGGGGTTGTAGCCTGAGGAGAACTCGGGGCTCGGCGCTCGGCGCTCGGCACAGACTGCTGCCCTACAAGCAGCCGATTGCAACAAATCAGCGGCGCGAGCAGCCCTGAGCCGCAGCGCGCGCGAACGCGCGAGCTGCAGCGTCTGGGGGTGGGGCCCCAGACGCGCCAAGTAGCGAAGCGAGCGCTGGCAGGCCGCGGGGGTGGGGCCCCGCGGCAGACTGAATGATGCCGACTCGGGGCTCGAATTGTCGGGCTCGAAGGCTAAGATCCCCTTCTAGGGACACGTCTGCGCCACTTCTCGCACGGGAACGATCTTGTAGTGCAGCCGCATCACCGGTAGACCCAGATAGCGAATGCTGTGGTCGGTTCGCAGCACCCCTTCGGGATCCAGGTAGACGTGAAACTCCTCGTGAAGCGTTCTCAGGTAGCGAACCTGGTAGTGACGCGCGTCACGCTCGACCAACCGGTAGAAGCCGGAGTCGCCAAAGCGCCGCCCTTGTGAGATGAGTCTGAACGAGCCATCGGGCGCGGCCTGCGGACGCAGGAAAACCGTCGAACTTCCGCGCGGGACGGGAAAGCTGACCTTTACGCACGGACTGTCGTGCCCGGGCACGACCGCGGTCGAGTACAGGCCCGCGTACAGCACGAGGCCTGATGACTTCATACGGCGCAGCCAGCCGGTGTAGACCCGCCGCCCTCCGGCCTCGGCCAGCTCGATCACCTCGCTGGACATGCCGCTGGCCAGCTCCAGCGAGGACACTGGAAAATTGAGCTGCTGCATGCGACGGCTCGCGAACGTCACCAGCCCCCACAGAAACACCCGCATCGGGATGGTGACTTCGCTCCAGGCTTCCAGGGAGTACCGCGCCGTGTGCTCGTAGAAGTCGCGCACCTGCCGGCACACGGCGTTTGGATCGAATGACGGCCCGGTGAGATCGTCGAAGCAGGCGACGAGTCCCGATTCCCGGGAGACCTCGATCGTCAGCCCCTCGTTTGCCGCAAGCTGCGCGTACCAGTGTTCGCCAATGCGATCGCTCGGACCCGTTGGCGAGATCAGCCAGGGGACGTCAGCGCGGCGGATTTTGCGGCCGCACAGGTACAGCCAGGTGTCAATGCATTTGACTAGGAGGCTGCCGATGATGTTCTGAATGCGGGTGGCGCCAGCGTTGTCGGTCATGAACGCGCCACATCATGCCACGCCTTCGGGGCGCGACCGTCGCGAGGGCCGACCCGCAAGTAGCTCTCTCGGAGCCCCTTCAAGCGTGCCGTCGAACGCCAACCACGCCGCGGCTTGCCACGGCTGAGGTTGCCGCATAGGATCACTGCCGGGTCGACGCACGGAGGGCGTCGTGATCGGCAGGCACATCTCTCACTATCGAATCATCGACAAGATCGGAGAAGGAGGCATGGGCGAGGTCTACCTGGCTCAGGACCTCCAGCTCGATCGCAAAGTCGCGCTCAAGTTCCTCCCCGCCGGTCGCGTCATCGACGACACGGCGCGCCGTCGGCTGCTCAACGAGGCGAATGCCGCCGCGCGGATCGATCATCCGTTCATCACCAAGGTCTACGAGGTCGGCGAGGCCGACGGCCATCCCTTCATCGCGATGGAGCTGGTCGAAGGCACCACGCTCAAGGATCGACTGGCGCGCGGGCGCATGGAGATCGGCGAAGCCATCCGCATCGGATCCGAGATGGCGGACGCCCTCGAGTTCGCGCGCTCGCGCGGCATCGTCCACCGTGACCTGAAGCCGTCCAACGTGATGATCGGCATCGACGGCCACGTGAAGGTGATGGACTTCGGCATCGCGAAGCGGGTCCCCGGACCCGGTACCGATCCGGATCGCACCGGCACGAGCGGGTCGACGTTGACCGGCGAGATCAGCGGCACACCAGCCTACATGGCGCCCGAGCAGGTCAAGGGAGAAACCCTCGATTCACGGGCGGACGTCTTCGCGCTCGGCGTGTGCTTGTACGAGATGCTGACCGGCGCGCATCCCTTCCTCAAGAAGTCGTCGTTTGCGACGGCGGAAGCGATCATCAACCAGGATCCGCCTCCGCTCGAGCTGTTCATGCGCGAGCCGCCGGAGTTGCTGGACCGCATCCTCCGCCGCGCGCTTGCGAAAGATCCGATGGAACGGTACCAGTCGTTCCGCGAGCTGCGGCTGGATCTCGACGCGTTCGCCGACAAGCGGACGGCCACCGGAGTCCCGCTGATGCCGGTCCGCGTCACACGACCGCGGGACCGTCGGATCGTCTGGATTGCCGCCGCGATGGTGATCCTTGCGGCGCTGGCGGCGGTCGCATGGCGGGCATGGCCGGCGCGGTTTCGCGCGACTCAGCCGGCGCTCGCGTTCAACGACCGGGATTGGATCGTGATTGCGGACTTCGAGAACCTGACCGGCGATGCGGTGTTCGATCGATCGCTGCGCGTGGCGCTCGACGTCGCGATTGCCCAATCGCGCTACGTCAACGTCCTCCCGGTCACCCGCCTTCAGGACGCGCTGCGACGGATGAAGAGGGCGCCGACCGACAAGCTCGATGAGGCGCTCGCCTCGGAGGTGGCCCTCCGCGAGCAGGTCAAGGCGGTGCTCGCCTGCACGATTGCCAGCGTTGGCGATCGCTACGCCTTGACGGCGAAGATCGTCGATCCGCAGACGCGAGCGGCCGTGCGCACGGAATCGGTCCAGGCTCGGAACAAGGACGCGGTCCTGCCCGCGCTCGACGAGCTCGCGACGCGCGTCCGTCAGAACCTCGGTGAATCGCTCGCGAGCGTCTCCACACAGCAGGTCGCCCTGCCTCGCGCCACGACCGCCTCGCTCGAGGCGCTGCGCCTCTACGCGGACAGCCTTCGCCCCCAGGCCCCCGGCGTCGAGTTCGATCTCCTGCAACAGGCGATCAAGGTGGATCCCGACTTCGCGATGGCCCACGCGCAACTCGGGCACGCCTACTATCTGATGGCGGATCAGTCGCAGCGCCGACTGGGTGAGGAACATTTCAAACGGGCGCTGAGTCTCTTCGATCGTCTCAGTCAACGCGAGCGCCTCTGGATCACGGCGCTGGCCGAGGAATCGCGCGGCAACCGGGACGCGTCGGTCGCCGCCTATCGCACCTACCTCGCCTCGTACCCGGACGATGCGGCGGCGTGGTTCAGGATTGGCTGGAGCTATCTCGCCGGCGTGCACCAGCCGGAGCTGGCAGTGGAAGCGTTTACCCGGGCGATAGCGCTCAACCCGTCGAACGCGAACGCACTGGTCAATCTGGCCACCGCCTACTCCGGGCTCGGCAGGAATCGCGAGGCTGTCGAGAAGTACAACGAAGCATTCGCGCTGGATCCGTCGCTGCGCACCGCGCTCTTCATCAATCACGAATATGGTTTCACCCTCGTCCGCGCCGGGGATCTCGATGGCGCTGCCGAGAATTTCAAGCGCATGCTGACGATGGATCGTCCCGCAGACAGGGCGAGGGGCCGGCGATCGCTGGCACTCCTGGAGATGTATCGCGGACATTACGGAGCCGCGATCGATGAGCTGCGCCAGGCCATCGTCATCAACAAGACCATCGGTGCGCGCGTGAGCGAGTTCCGCGATCGCCTGTTCCTCGCGCGCGCCTACCAGGCGAAAGGACTCACGGCGGGCGTCGCCACGGAAGTGGCGGCGGCGCACCGGCTCGCGCTGGATGCCGCGCTTGCGCCCGAGTGGCTGCGTGGTCTGGCGAAGCTCGAGGCACGCATCGGGCGCCTTCGCGACGCGAAGGCGACTCTGGCGTTCATGTCCAAGACGGCTGGCGACGCCACCGCCTCCTCGTCGGTCAATCGCGACACCGGCGCCGAACAGGCTCACTTCGACATCGTCAAGGCCGAGATCGAGCGCGCGGAAGGCCGGCCGGCACAGGCGGCCGAGCTCCTCGAGTCTGCGCTCGTTATCGACTCACGCGCCGATACGCTCGAGTCGCTGGCTGCAGCGCTCGTCGACACCGGCCGTCACGAAGAAGCCGCGAAGCGCTACGCGGAGCTGATCGATCGGCACGAGATGGGAAACGAGGGACAGGAGCACGGGTTCGTCGCCCGCGTCCGGCTCGCAGAGATCGACGACCGGCTCGGCAAAACCGACCGGGCACGCGAGCTGTACGAGGAGCTCATCACTCAGTGGCAGACCGGAGACGACGATCTGCTGCTGCTCCGTCAGGCCCGGAAGGATCTGGCCAGGTTGAAGTCGCGGTGATTGCCGGTTACTTGCCTGCGGTCAGGCGCGTGAGTTCCTCCGTCCAGTTCAGCACGACGTGTAGAGTCGTGACCGGAGTGTCCGTCGATCGAATAGGGTGAAGCAGGAGAAACCGTTGCCCATCGGCGCTGACATCCCAGCTTCGGCTCGGCGCGGTGCTGTCGTATTCGCCGGCGTTGGCTTCGAACAGCAGCTGCGGCGAATCGGCCGAGAACGGAGACAGAGACCGGATCGCCACTGAGAAGAACTGCTGATGCTCAGGCCTGCCGGATCGATACAGAATCTCGCGGCCGTTTGCGACCCAGACTGGCTCGAAGCCGCCGCTCGTGGAGATTCGGAATTTCTCGCCGGGTCCTGGATACGGCTGGACATACACCTCGGGATTTCCAGACTCCAACGAGACGTACGCCAGCCAACGCCCGTCGGGCGAGAAGTCCGGATGCATCAGACTGAAGCGCGACTCGAGAAACAGCCGTGGCGTGCGGTCGCCGGCCGACGGCAGCACGTAGATTCCGTTGGAACCGCTCGGAGCCCGTGTCAGAAATGCGAGCGCGCCCGCGGCGGATGACCAGGACGACGGGATCTGCCAGAACTCGCCTGTCGTGATGCGCTCTGGCGCCCCCCCGCCATCGGCGCTGACCGCCGCGAGGTTCGACGCCATCGCCGGCGTCCGATAGACGACGCGTTTGGCGTCTGGTGACCAGACTGGCCAGGTACTGCCGTCGAACGTCAGCCGGGTCGGTGCGCCGCGGACGACGTCGTACACCCACACATCGAAGGGGCGCGTCGTGTCGGATCTGACGGACACCGCGACTTTGCGTCCGTCGGGCGACAGCCGGGGACCGAGATATGCGGCGGGCGCTGCGGCTGCGAAAGGTTGAGCGATACCCTTTCTGTCGACCCAGACCAACGACTCCTCCCGCAGCAGACCGACTCCTCCGGTCGCGTACAGCAGGGTTCCCGACGCCGACAAGGCGAACTGTCCCACGCCGGTTTCGTCGGAGGTATTCGCGGTGTTCACCGCCTGCATCACTCCTTCGATCACCGCGACCGGCGCCCCGGTGAGCTGCCGCGATCGCACGTCGAACGGGACCGCCATCAGGGTGCCGGACTTCATGAATACAAGGTGGCCCGTGCCCACATAGCGCGCGTCGGCGCCACCTGGAATCAGGATGCGCCGCTCGCCGCCGTCGAGCGACTGCAGGACGACGCTGGCTGTCCCCCAATCGGTGCCGACTATCGCCGTGAACATGACGTCCCTGGCACCAGGAAGCAGCTTCGGCAGAAGCAGCCGCTCACCCTTCGCGTCGCTGACGGCGATCGCCTTGATGGCGGATCCTCCGTCCGACGACACCGTCGAGATTCCGAAACGGTTCGCGAAGACGATCGTGCCGTCGTCCCCCCAACTCGCACCATAGCCACGGCCCTCCGGCACGTCGCAGATCGTGACGGCCGGACCTCCGGCAGCCGGCACTTTCTTGATCTTGTTGTCGGCCAGAAACCCGATCCAGCGGCCGTCCGGGGACAAGAAGGGCCAGCTCGCGCCTTGGGTCCCCGCGATCGGCGTGGCATCTACGCGATCGAGGCCGCGAGCAAACAGCTGCGTCACGGTCCCGCGCGTGGCGTTGAAGACGACGAGGCGACCGTCGGGAGAAATCGCCAGGGTCGTCCGCACCGGTCGGACGGAGTCCGTCGATCCGACCAGTTGGTCGGCCGGCTGCACGCTCATCTGCAGGTGGGTTGCGGCCGGCGCGACCGTCTCACGCCGAGGAAGCAGCCACCCGAGCCCAGTGCCGACGACCACGGCAGGCAGCGCCCAGGTCACGATTGGGCGCCATCGAGGCGCGGGAGTGCTCGCCACCGGTACCGGAGCTACAGGGGCCGTGGCAGCCAGCGGTGCGTCGAGCGCCGCGTGATCGGTCAGCAGAAACCGTGCGGCGGCCATGTCGCCGATGCGCGCGTTCCGATCCTTCTCGAGACATCGCTGGATGAGGGTCACGATGGGACGCGGGACGTCGGCTGGCAGGGCAGTCCACTTCGGCGCCGTCTTCAGCACCGACGCCATGACTTCGGTGAGGTCATCGCCTTCGAAGGCGCGTGCGCCGGTCACCATTTCGTAGAGCACGGCGCCAAACGCCCACACGTCGGTGCGCTTGTCCACCGCCTTGCCGCGCGCCTGTTCGGGGGACATGTACGCCGCCGTGCCGACGATCATGCCCATCGCGGTCATCGCCGCGGGGCTGGTCAGAGTCGGTGACTGCGACGCGTCATCCCGATTGGTGCCGCCGGCTTCGGTCAGCTTCGCCAACCCGAAATCGAGCACCTTCACGGTGCCGTCTTCGCGCACCTTGATATTGGCCGGCTTCAAATCCCGATGGATGATGCCTCGCTCGTGCGCTGACTCCAGCGCTTCGGCGATCTGTCTGGCGATCGGCAGCGCCTCATCCAGTCGAAGTGGACCCTCCGCGATCCGATCCGCGAGGGTCGGTCCGTCGACAAGCTCCATGACGAGCGCCTTCACGCCGGCCGCGTCTTCGAGGCCGTAGATGGCCGCGATGTGCGGATGATTCAGCGACGCGAGGATCTCGGCCTCGCGCTGAAAGCGCGCCAGCCGATCGGGATCACCTGCGAGCGCCGGCGGAAGGATCTTGATGGCGACCTGACGCTTCAACCTCGAATCCGTGGCCCGATACACTTCTCCCATTCCGCCAGCGCCAAGCGGCGTCAGGATCTCGTATGGGCCAATGCGAGTGCCGTCGGGCGGGGCCATGACTCGAGGTCGATTCTATAGGACGAGTCTGATCAACGCCCGAGCGCGCCCTCGAGCAGATCCAACGGTGAGGCGGGTGTGGCCGCAAAGACTTGTTCCTGCCAGGACGGCACCACCGCGTCGAGCAGAAGAAAGAGCGCGAGCCCCTCGTCCTCGGACCACGCACCCCGACGGCCGCGCAAAAGCGCCAGGGCATCATCACGACCCTCGCCCGCGCCCGCGTTAGACGTCGCGAACCGGTAGGCCGCCCACTGCCCCGCTCCTTCCATCGTCAGGAACAGACTTTCGATCTCTGCGTACGCTCTGTTGGCGCCCGTGAAGTAGCGTGCGCGTCGCTGGTGAACGAAATCGAGCGCGCGCCTCGCGATGGCGCGTTGTTTCGCCGGATCCAGTTGAGCCGCCGCCTGGTAGAAGAGATCACGCTCCTGGCGGTAGGCGCGTTCGAAGCCCGCCGCTCGCCTGAACCGGGACTGCACGACGTCATCGTTGATCGGAAGCGGTAGATCGTTCGTCTTGGCGAGCTCGCGGACCTGACGGTTGATCGCGGCGAGCTGCCGCGTGTGGGTCATCTCGTGGATCATGATTCCTTGCAGATATTCGGCACGGTGCGAGGACCGCGCGTAGTGCGGGTCGGATCGCCACAGCGCCGGCAGCGACATCACGAAAAAGGGGATGCGGCCGTTGCGGTAGAGCGCGGTGCTCGCTTTGACGGCAACCGGCACATCGGCGCCGTTCGGCAGCTGGACGGTGCCGCGATGTTGTTGGGCGCGGACGTCGATGCCGGCGCCATCGAACGTCAGCGATGTCGTGACCGCGCGCGCGCGTGCGTCAACCGTCGGCCCGGGCGAGAGATGCCAGACGCACGACGCATCGAACAGCAGGATCCACGGAAGTGGCCGCTGCTCCACGCGCAGGAACTCGCGGCTGACGCGCGACCAGCCGTCGAGGCCGCCCTGAATGAACTTCGCGTCCGCGGCGTTCAGCTCGCACGTTTGTTCGTCGACCTGCTGAGCAGCGAGTGGGGCGACACACGACAGCGCCAGGATGATTGCACGGCCCGCGGCGAGACGGCGCAGCCGAGTCACGATGAGCCCATTCTACGCGCGATGTGGTGATGACGGGCTTTGGGTCGCTACAACAGCGCCCGCGCAAGGCGTTCGTACGAATCGGTTGCGGCGTGCAACTCCGCGAGCGAGACGTGCTCGTCGTCTGTATGGGCCACCAGGAACGAACCCGGACCGAAGAGAAGCGGGGTCCCCCAGCGATCGAGCAGCGGAACGTCGGTCGTGAACGGGAAGACCGCGGTTTCGAATCCGGGAACCGTGTGCATTTTTACGGGCGGCACTCGCAGCACTTCTTCGACGGTCACGCGCGTCGCGAGCGGCGCAATCGCCGTCAGAACGTCGTCGGCCGATCCGATCGTGCGGAACATCACTTCGGCAGCTGCATGCGCGGGGATCACATTGGGGGCCACGCCGCCATCGATCAACCCCACGGTGTAGAACGTCTGACCGAGCCCAGAGTCCGCGGGTAGCGGAATCCCGCGCAACTGCACGAGCGCGTCGACGAGCTTCTCGATTGCCGATTCGCCTTCCTGTGGTGCGGCCGAGTGGGCGGCGCGTCCGTGTGCCACCAGCTTCACGCGGAGGATGCCGCGCGTCGCGGACGCAAGCCGGCTATCGGTCGGCTCCCCGTTGACGAGATACCGCGATTTCTCCGCGTTCGTATTGGCCAGCGTGGCGCCGTCGCTTCCGCGCTCTTCGCCGACGACGAACAACAACCCGACGCGACGCTCACCGGACGCTCGCAGCCGCTCGGCCGCGGCAAGCTGAGCGGCCAGAATGCCCTTCGCATCGCACGACCCACGTCCGTACAAACGTCCGTCGCGGATACTGCTCGGGATGAAAGGCGGTACGCAGTCGAAGTGCGTCGACAGGACGACCTGTGGCGGATCGAGGGTCGCGAGCAGGTTCGCGCAACCGCGATCGAGCGGCTGTTCGGTGACGGCATAGCCGAGACCGTGAAGAACGCCCGCCAGCCACTCACCGGCGGCGCGCTCTCGGCCTGTGGTGGAATCGATGTCGATGAGCGCCCGCGCGAACGCGATGGCCTCTAGCGGATCCATTCTTCCAGCGCCGTCCGCGCATCCGTGCGCTCGTCACGGTACTTGACGATCACCGGCGTCGCCAGCGAGAGCCCCCACTCGCGCCCCCTGCCCGACGAGACCGGCCGCGAGCCCGGCACCACGACCGCGCCTTCGGGCACGACAACCGGCTGACCCGAGGTGGGCTCGATGATTCGGCCGTTGGGCAAGTCGTAGATCGGTGTCGATCCGGTGAGAATCGTGCCCGCCGCCAGCACCGCGCGCCGCTTCACCACCGTGCCTTCGTACACTCCACAATTTCCGCCGACGAGCGCATCGTCCTCGATGATGACCGGCAATGCCCCGACTGGCTCGAGGACGCCGCCGATCTGTGCGGCAGCGCTCAGGTGAACGCGAGCGCCGATTTGCGCGCATGATCCGACGAGCGCGTGCGAGTCCACGAGCGTGCCTTCTCCAATCCACGCCCCGATGTTGATGTACATGGGCGGCATACAGATCACACCGTCGCCGATGTGCGCTCCTTCTCTCACGGTGGACCCGCCGGGCACGATGCGAATGCCGCGACCGGGCTTCGGACGCTGCAACGGCAGCGTGTCCTTGTCGAAGAACGGCCAGCGCCCGTGATCGGACGACATGTCAACGGTCTCGCCGCAGCGGAATCCCAGGAGAATCCCTTGTTTGACCCAGGTGTTCACGCGCCATCCGGTTGGCGCGCCGGGATCCGGTTCCGCGGCGCGAATGTCGCCGGCCGTCAACTGCGCGCGAAGCCTGGTGAACGCATCGCGCGCGGCCTCGCGATCGACCTGAGCCCCGGCAGCCGCGAGCGCCGCGATCTCCTGCGCAAGCGTGACCGTCATGCCGCGGATTCAGCGAGCAGTCCCAGACCATTCAGCACATGGCGTATGCGCGTCCGCGATGCGTCCCGCGGCGGGACCATCGGCAACCGGTACGTCTCGTCGAGCAGGCCCATGGCCGCCATCGCGCTCTTCACCGGGATGGGATTCGATTCGATGAAGTTGATCTGGAGCAGCGGCAGCAAGTGAGTGTGAATCCGGCGCGCGGCCGCGAAGTCGTTCTGTTCGGCCAGCTCCACCATCTTCGACATCTCGCCCGGCACTTCGTTCGAGGCCACCGAGATGATCCCGCGCCCGCCCACGGCCATCAACGGCAGCGTGAGCGCGTCGTCGCCCGACAGCACGATGAACTGCGAGGGGACCGCGGCGCAGATCTCGCACATCTGCGTCACGTTGCCCGAGGCTTCTTTCACGCCAACGATGCCAGGAACCCCTGACAGGCGGACGAGCGTTCCGACTTCCACGTTGCAGCCCGTTCGACCGGGGACGTTGTAGACGATGATCGGAAGGCCGACCTCGTTGGCGATCAGGCTGTAGTGCTGATAGAGGCCTTCCTGCGTGGGCTTGTTGTAGTACGGCGTCACCGAGAGAATCCCGGAGGCGCCGACCTGCTTCATTCGCCTGGCAGTACTGACGACTTCTTTCGTGTCGTACCCGCCTGCGCCCGCGAGCACCGGCACGCGCCCTGCGGCTTCTTCGACGACCAGCTCGACGACACGGACGCGCTCGTCTTCGCTCAACGTCGGACTCTCGCCGGTCGTGCCGCAGGGAACCAGAAAGTGTATGCCCGCGTCGATCTGCCGCCGCGCCAGGCGACGAACCGCGGCCTCGTCGACCGAGCCGTCACGCGCGAATGGGGTCACCAGCGCCGTGCCGCAACCTGTCCAGGGCGTTCTCATCGTGACTCCTTTCTTACTCAACCGGGGGGCTTCGCCCCGCCGGACCCCCCATCGCCGTCGCTCGCGGGGGCCCCTTGCGCCCCGCTCCGCTCCGGCGCGCGCCCCTGCGGCGCGCCTCAACGCAGACCCAGGGGCTTCCTCGACCGGGGGCTTCGCCTCGCCGGACCCCCCATCGCCGTCGCTCGCGGGGGCCCCTTGCGCCCCGCTCCGCTCCGGCGCGCGCCCCTGCGGCGCGCCTCAACGCAGACCCAGGGGCTTCCTC
>DATAEK010000123.1:0-22838 GCA_036258055.1 Vicinamibacterales bacterium | reverse complement strand
GAATACGGCAGCCACACGCACCACACCAACCTCGACACCTACGAACGCGTCATCGAGGACGACGTGCGCGCGTCGGCGGTGACGATCGCGTCAGTGCTCTATCACCTGGCGATGCGGGACGAGTTGTTGCCGCGTTTCCCGACGGACAAGATGCCGCCGCCGGTGCCACCGCGGACGGGGGGGGAGGAATGGTAAATGGTAAATGGCACATGGCAAATGGAAAATGGAAAATGGTTCATGGGCCATGGGGCATGGGCCATGGGGCATGGGCCATGGCAGTGGCGATGGACAGAATTCCTCAATTGCCATTGCCCATTTCCCATGGCGTTTCCATGGCGTTTCCATGGCCCATTTCCCATGGCCCATGTCCCATATCTCGCCGAGGTCGTTTCTTGTAGAACCCCTAGCGACAAAAATCAAGCCGCTAGCGTCCCGCAATCACCTCCAGGAATGCTTCGCCCAAATCCGCCGCCTTTCGTTCGCCGACGCCGTAGACGTGGCGCAGCGCGTCGAGCGACGCAGGCTTCAGTCGCGCCATTTCGCGCAACGTCGTGTCGTGGAAGATCACGTACGGCGGCACGTTGCGCTGGCGTGCGATGTCGAGACGCAGTGCCCGGAGCCGCTCGAAGAGATCGCGGTCGACGTCCTGCCAGGATTCGGTCTCGACCCGCGCCCGTTTGGGCAGCCGTCCCTTGACCGGCCGCCGCAATCGCGCCAGCGACAGGTCGGGCGCGCTCGATGCGTCCTTCAGCAGCGCGACGCCCGTGGGCGTGAGGACGAGAACCGGAAACTCGCCGTCGGTCTGACGCAGGAACCCGTGCGCGGCGAGCTGCTCGATGTAGCCGCGCACCTCCGCCACGCTGCCGTCGCGCAGCAGACCGAACGTGCTGAGCTTGTCGTGCCCGCGCGACACGATCTGCTCGGTCGTGCTGCCGCGGAGGACATTCGTCACATGCGCGGCGCCGAACCGCTGTTCGACGCGCGCGATGCAGGACAACACCTTTCGCGCGAGCTGCACGGGCTCGGGCAGCGGCTCGAGCTCCTCGAGGCAGTAGTCGCACGCGCCGCAGTCGGTCCGCGAGTACACCTCGCCGAAATAACCCACGAGATAGCGATGACGGCAGCCGACACTCGCGGCGTACCGCTCCATGTCGCGCATCAGCGCACGCTTGGCGTCGGTGAGCTCGCCGTTGCGCTCGAGCATCACGCGCCACTTCAGGAAATCCGCCGTCGAGTAGACGAGCAGGCATTCGGCTTCGAGTCCATCGCGCCCCGCGCGACCCGATTCCTGCTGGTAGTGCTCCAGCGACTGCGGCGCCCCAGCGTGCACCACGAACCGCACGTCGGATCGATCGATGCCCATACCGAACGCCACGGTAGCGACGATGATGTCCGCGTGCTCCTCGAGGAAGGCGTCTTGATTTCGGTGTCGGTCCTCGTCCGAGAGACCCGCGTGGTAGGGACGCGCCCGGACGCCGGAGTCCGTCAGCCACGCGGCCAGTGCGTCCACTTCGCGCCGCGACGTGCAGTAGATGATCCCCGCCTGCTTCGGATGCCGCGCGAACACGTCGAGGAGTTGCCGTTTCAGATCCGCGCGCGCGAGCACGCGGTAGACGAGGTTGGGCCGATCGAACGACCCGACGAGCTCGATCGGATCCTGCAGGCCGAGCTGCGAGACGATGTCACGCCGGACGCGAGCCGTCGCCGTCGCCGTGTACGCGTGGACACTGACGTTGCCAAGGGCCGTGCGCAGCCGCGCGAGCTGGCGATACTCCGGACGAAAGTCATGGCCCCACTGGCTGATGCAGTGCGCCTCGTCGACGGTCAGGAAGCTCACGTCAGCGCGGGTGAGCTTCGCGACGAACGCGTCCGATCCCTCGCCCGCGAGGCGCTCGGGCGACACGTACAGGAGCCGGTAACGGCCCTCGCGCATCCCGGCCATTACCGACGCGCGCTCGTCGGTCGAGAGCGAGCTGTTGAAGCAGGCGGCCGGGACACCATTGCCCACGAGCGTGTCCACCTGATCTTTCATCAGCGAGATCAGCGGCGAGACGATTACGGCAAGACCCGGCCGTACCAGTGCGGGAGCCTGAAAACAGAGAGACTTGCCGGCGCCCGTGGGCAGGACGACGAGCGAATCGCGACCCGCGAGGATCGCGTCCATCGCCTCGCGTTGCAGGGGACGGAATGCGCTGAAGCCCCAGTACCGTGCCAGGACCTCCTGAAGATCGCCCGTGGTCGTATCGGGAAGCATCAGGGTGCGGGCGAAACGCCTTCGAGAATGAGCAGCGTGCCTTCGGACGTCGCCTGGCGCAGAGCCTTGGCCGGCGCGTATTCCGGCGAGTCCCACCACGCCTGCGCGCGCTCGGCCGAGGGGAATTCGACGATCACCAGTCGCTTTGGCCGCCACGTCCCCTCGAGCACCGTGATGGCGCCACCGCGCGCGATGAACTTGCCGCCGTAGGCCGTCAACGTCGGCTCGACCATCTTTCTGTAGTCCTCGTAGCGGACCGGATCCCGGACGTCCACATTCGCGATGACGTAGGCTGACACGCGTGCGCTCCTGATACTGATCAACTGGGTCCGGCTCGAGCCGGACGCCACAAAACCTGTCGCTGTCCGGCTTCAGCCGGACCTACAACCTCACTCCACTGGCGAGTATAGTGCGACTCAGCGACACGCCTGCTCCATCAGAGCGATCTCGATCACGGGATGCGGAAGATCACACTGCAGCAGGTCAGGCCGCCCTCGGCCTTGGCCAGCTCCGACGCTGCCGTCGTTCGTACGGACAGCCCCGCATCCTCGAGTCGACGCCGTGTAACCGGCGCGTCCTCCGGACACACAACGGTCCCGCCGATGCGCAGCACGTTGGCGGCGTGCCGTTCATCGGGAGGCGTTTCGATCCAGCGAAGACCGTCGAACCGGCGTGGATCGATCGACACCGGATCGAGAATCAGCAGATCGTCCGCGGCCGCGGTCACCGCCGACTTGAGGTGCAGACAGCCATCGACCGGCAGCCCGGTCACGTTGTAGCCGAAGCGGGCCAGCGCATCGGTGAATTGCCGTACTCCCTCCTCGTTCGTACGCGTCGACAGGCCGATGAAAACCCGTCGTCCGATGACGAGGACGTCGCCGCCGTCGATCGTTGCCGGCGGCTGGATGCGGCGGAGCGGCCGATAACGCGACAGCGCGGTCGCGACCGCCTGCGGTTCGGCCCGGCGTGAGATCGCGCCGGGCCGCGTGATCACCGCCACCTCGTCGAAAACGACCGCTGTGTCTTCGATGAACACGGAATCCGGCAGGTCAGGCGCTGCCGGTACGTGCTCCACGCGGCACCCGAGCGCGCGCAGCGTCTGCTCGTACTGATGGTGTTGCGCTCTCGCGATGCGAACGTCGATCGGCGTCCGCGCCATGTGGGTGAGCTCGCAGTCGACGATTGAGGGAGGAACGGCGCGGGTGAGCGCGACGAGCATGCCGGCGTGCATGAACGTCGTTATTCTAGTCGCACGAACCGCTGTACGACACCGCCACCCCCCTCGCCGCGAGGCCACTCATGCGCCTTGGTACAATCGCAGACGATGTTGACCGAGACCTCGGCGGGCCTGTTCTGCCCGGCCGGAGGGTTCCACATCGATCCCTGGCAACCGGTTCCGCGCGCGATCATCACGCACGCGCACGGCGATCACGCCCGCCCCGGCAGCGACGCGTACCTCTGTACGACCGACTGCGCGCGACTCCTCCGTCGCCGATTCGGCAGTGACGCATCGATCCAGACCGCGGACTACGGGGAGATCGTTCAGCTCGGTTCGGTGGAGGTGAGCTTCCATCCCGCCGGCCATGTCCTGGGGTCCGCACAAATCCGGCTCAGCGGTGCCGATGGCGTCTGGGTGATCTCTGGCGATTACAAGCGCGCGGCTGATGCGACGTGCACACCGTTCGAGCCGTTGCGTTGCGATACGTTCATCACCGAGTCCACCTTCGCCCTTCCGATTTACAGGTGGGATGCCACCGATCGGGTTGTCGACGACATCGCGGCGTGGTGGTCGGACAACGCGACCGCCGGACGCACGTCGGTCCTCTTCTGTTACACCATCGGCAAAGCGCAGCGTGTGCTCGCCGAGCTCGGCCGACTGACGGACCGCATCGTGTTCGTGCACGGCATGATGCTTCCGATGATCGATGCGTATCGGGAGGCAGGCATTCACCTGCTGCCGGTCGCATCCGCCACCGAACGCCCGCGTGGCTCCTCGTTCGCCGGAGAGTTGGTGCTCGCGCCGCTCCCGGCGCGCGGAACTCCCTGGATGCGGCGCCTGGGCGAGATCTCCGATGCCTTCGCCTCCGGGCTGATGCGCGTACGCGGCGTCCGGCGCCAGCGCGCGTTCGATCGCGGCTTCGTCCTGTCCGACCACGCCGACTGGCCTGCGCTGCTCGGCACGATCGCGGAGACAGGCGCCACGCGTGTCCTTGCCACCCACGGCCACGCGGAGCCGCTTGCCCGCTATCTGCGAGAGATGGGGCAAGACGCCGGGATCATCCGGACGGCGTGGGAGGGGGAAGTGGAGTAACGGGAATTCGGGGCTCGGCGTTCGGCGCTCAGGACGGTCAGGCTGAAGCCGGACGCTACAGATCGGGGCAGGCTCGGGAACGGGGCGCTCGAGACAGACTGATTACCGATCCAAGCACCCGAACGCCACTAGCCAGCGGCGCGAGCAGCCTTGAGCCGCAGCGAGCGCTGGCAGGTCGTGGGGGTGGGCCCCACGACACAACTCATAAGATGCAACGCTTCGCACAACTCTTCGACGCCATCGATCGCACGACGTCCACGAACGCCAAGGTCGCCGCGATGGCAGCGTACTTCGCGACCGCGCCGCCGGCCGACGCGGCCTGGGCCGTGTTCTTCCTGACCGGCCGGCGTCTCAAGCGCCTCCTGCCGTACATGTCGCTGCACGACTGGACCGTGGCCGCCACGGGGCTCGAGCCGTGGCTGATCGAAGAGTGCTATTCCGTCGTCGGTGACGGTGCCGAGGTCGTCGCGCTCGTGCTCGACCAGCTGCCGTCGGTGCCGGCGGAGGATGTCCCGCTCGCCCGATGGCTCGAAGAACGCATTCTGCCGCTCCGGACGATGGACCCCATCGCGCAGCAGCGTCGCGTGACGTCGTGGTGGCGATCGCTCGATCGCCTGCAACGCTTCATCCTGATGAAGCTCCTGACCGGTGAGCTGCGTCTCGGGGTCTCGCAGACGCTCGCCGTCCGCGCGCTCGCGCAGGCAGCGGCGCTGCCGGTGACGACGATCGCCGCGCGGTTGATGGGCGACTGGACGCCAACCGCGGAGTGGTACTCGGCGCTGCTTTCCCACGAGCACACCGACGAGGACCGATCGCGTCCGTATCCCTTCTTTCTGGCGTCGCCGCTCGATGAATCGCCCGAAGTCCTCGGCGATCCGGCAGAGTGGCTGATCGAGTGGAAGTGGGATGGCATCCGCGCGCAGCTCGTACGGCGCGGCGCCGACGTCCATTTGTGGTCACGCGGTGAAGAGCTGATCACTCACCGGTTTCCGGAAATCTCGGCAGCGGGGCTGCGGCTGCCGGAGGGTACCGTGCTCGACGGCGAGGTTCTCGCCTTCCGCGACGATCGCCCGCTCCCTTTCTCTGCGCTGCAACAGCGCATCGGCCGTCTGACGCAAATCGAGCGGCTGGTACGTACGGTACCGGTCGTGTTCATGACCTACGACGTCCTCGAGGATCGCGGTCAGGACATCCGCGCGCGGCCGCTGCTCGAACGACGCGAGCGCCTCGAACGCCTGATCGCTGACGCCATTCCGCCGGTTCAGCCGCCTGCACGAATCGAAACCGCGCCACCTGAAGAGTTCATGCTCACGAGCGAGCCACGTGAACCGGCGGCACCTCCGCCGGTGGAGCTTCCGATCACACCAGTTCTGGAGCTGTCGCCGCTCGTGCACACCTCTTCGTGGGACGCGCTCGCACGGCTCCGTCACGAGTCGCGCACCCGCGGCGTCGAGGGGTTCATGCTCAAGCGTCTGACATCCGCATACGGCGTCGGACGCAAACGTGGCGACTGGTGGAAGTGGAAGATCGATCCGTTCACGATCGACGCGGTGCTGATCTACGCCCAGCCGGGAAGCGGCCGCCGTGCCAGCCTGTTGACGGACTACACGTTCGGTGTGTGGGACGACGGTGAGCTCGTGCCAATCGCGAAAGCCTACTCAGGGCTGTCCAACGACGAGATCGCCGAGATGGATCGCTGGATCCGCCGGCATACCCGGGAGCGGTTCGGACCGGTCCGTCACGTCGAGCCGGTGCATGTCTTCGAGCTCGGCTTCGAGGCGATCGCGAAGTCGAGCCGCCATCGATCCGGGATTGCCGTCCGCTTCCCACGGATGCTGCGCTGGCGAAAGGACAAGCGGCCGGAGGAGGCGGACACGCTCGAGGCCGTTAAACAGCTGCTGGGTCCCTAGCGTGCCGGCGTCTGCTTGCGGATTTCTTCCAAGTTCTGATCGAAGAGCCTGACCGCGGCAATGATGGTTGCGGCCGCACCCGCGAAGAACTCCTTCGTGATCGTCGCCGCGTCATCGGTCGCGCGGTGATGTTGCGCGAAGTCTTCGACGCCGAAGTACACGAACGGGATGCCGGCCTGGTGGAAGACGTAGTGATCGGAGTCCTTCGTCCAGTCCTCCTCCTTCGCTCCCGGAACGTCGTGGCCGAGGATCAGTTTGACGGGCGGTTGAGCGACCCGCTCGAGATACGGCTTCAGGAACGGATACTGGTGCGTGCCGACGGCATACAGCGTGTTCGTCGCGTCACGGCCGACCATGTCGAGGTTCAGGTTGAGCGCAATGGCCGCGCGCGGCACCGGCGGATCGGCCATGAAGGCGCGCGCGCCGTGGAGTCCGGATTCTTCGGCGTCGAGCGCGGCAATGACGATGGAGTGTCTGGGCTTGTCGCGGGAGAGCGACGCCGCCGCGGCGAGAAGCGCCGCTACACCTGACGCGTTGTCGTCGGCGCCGTTGAACACCTCGCCGTTCCGGATGCCGATGTGATCGTAGTGCGCCGTCAGTACGATCACGTGATCGCGGTCCTGGCTGCCAGTCACGATTCCGACGAGGTTCACACCGCGACGTTCGGTCTCGCCCGATTTGTAGGTGAAGGGCCGCTCGTAGTCATTCCCGATAGCCTGGATTCCGGCTTCACGAAACCGTCCAAGGATGTACGCGCGTGCCTTGGCGCTGCCCGCTGACCCGACCAGCCGGCCTTCCATGTCGTCGGCCGCCAGTACGCTCACGTCACGCATCAGCTGTGACGTGTCCACGGCAACCTGCTGCCGCCACGCTGCAGGACCGGCAACCGATAGTCCGATCCAGACGAGCGTGGCGGCAGCTGGTCTGCTGAGCATGATCCGCGACGTCTCAGGCGCCTTGCGCCTGCGCCTGCGGCTGCTGCGCCTGCCCTTGCGTTTGCATTGAGGCCCGGAAGGCTTCGCGGCGCCGGGTCAGGTGGGGCACGATTCCGAGGAGGCGCTCGAAGAGCATGAGCTGCGCTCGATGGTGCATCTCGTGCTCTTTCACCCCGAGCAGCATCTCGAATCGTGTCTTCGTCGCCGGTTCGATTGGCGGCTGGAACGTCACGACCTCATCGAGCGTGTCCTCGCTCAATGATTCCAGAAACGCCGCGAACTGCTCGCCACGATCGCGTAAGGCTTTGAGGATGTCGTCCTTCGTGGTGAGCGCCTTCTCCTCAGCCGCCCGACGCGTCGCGTACATTCCGAACAGCGCGAAGTCGATGTGCGTGACGTGCTCGCCCTGGACGAAGATCTGCCAGCCCGGCGCCACCGCGACGTGCGCGAGTTGTTCGCCGACGCTCATCACGTCCGGTGTCGGCCTGAAGCCGTACTTATCGGCGGCAATGTCCTCGGCGATGGCAATGGTATTCTTCCGAACCGTGCGGAAGGATGCCGCCAGCTCTCGCGCCCCGTACCTGTTCATGAAAACCTCCCGGAACCAATGGTGAACGATGACTCCACCCGGCGCGCATCATGAGCCGGGCAACCTTGGGAGTGTACTCTCCCCTCCAAGATCGGGTCAAAGCTGCGGCGATTCCCGGCACTTTCTTCACCCACGGACGACTCTCGCCGGAGAGCTTCGATATTGCGCACGACGTCTACAAACTCGACCCTGCGGTCGCGCGCGGGCTGCAGCAGGGATATGCTACGCGCGCGTTGCCTTGACCACGACCGGTCCGTCCTCGACAACCAGATAACCGGCGGGCTGGGCGGCCGTTTCGAACTTGATGCGCACGGCCTCGGCGCCCGCAGGATGAAACACCCGGCCGCCAAGGTGAAACAGACCGCGCTCGATGGCGCCATCGCGCTTGATCGAGAGGCCGCGCGTACCCGCTGCAACGATCAATCGATCCGTGGACGTACCGGAGAACGCGTAGGCACCGATGACGGCGATTTGATCCGCCTCGCTGAGGGGCTCCACCGAGTACTTGGGATCGGCGTCGCCGAGCGATTCGAGGTACTTCACCACCTCCGCAGCCGCGCCGCCGCCGGCCTTTGCGTGCGCAAGCAAGGTCAACCCGTGCGGGCCGCGCATGCGCTGCGCGCCCGGGGAGACCGTCACGAACGCTCGCACGACGTCGAGCTGACCCAGCATCGCCGCGGAGAAAACCGTCGGCGCGGCGCCGTGCCCGATCAGCAACTCGGCGATTTCGCGGTTGCCCATGTGGGACGCGCCGCCGAGTGCGCTCTCCCAGTCCCCGTAGCCCCAGTCGTAGGTCGCCTTCGCCAGCGCCGGCCTGGCTTCGACGAGCTCGCGGATGCGCGGCAGATTGCCGTGTGCGGCGACGACGGTTTCCTTGACGAGGTCCGGATCGTGTGACGGAAAGCTGGCAGGGACTCCTGGCGACGGAGCGGCCCGAAGTCTGATCCCTGAGACCAGACCAGCCAACGGAACAGCGGTCAGAAGCGTTCGGCGGGTGATGGGCATCGGTGTACCTCCATGCTCCCTGATACGGGACGGGACGGACACCGGCAAGCGAGTTGTGTGTAAGGCCGATGTGAGGGTGTAAACAGTAGAGGGGTGGGGAGTTACTGAATGCGCGCGGCCACGGCGCTGGCGATGGCTTCGGCGATCTCACTCTGTACGTCGAGCGTGAAGGCCGGCCGATCGAAGGTGTTCGCCCACACGTGCTTTTGGTCGCTGACCCGGATCAAGTGGGCAATCAATCGCACGCGGGACTCGTCGCGCTTCACTTGCGCCAGGACGACGTAGCGGGCACCGAGCTCGTCGCCGATAGCTTTCAAATCACGAAACGCTCGCGGACGCCGGAGGATGGCGGCGTTGCCGATGACGCTCAGCTGCGCAATCCGCTCGGGTGTAGCCAGGCGCGCGACGGTTGCGTCCGCCACGCCGCGCGCGATGTCCTCTCCGGCCGCGGCGCCGGTCTCGTTGTCGAAGGGGACGACGGCAATCGGGATCGGCTCGTGACGCAGCTCGCGAACGAGACCCGCGGCGGCGGCAACCGCGATCACGATTGCCGCTGCCGACATCAGGTTCGGACCACGTGAGCTGCGGCGCGAGCGCACCTCGGGCAACGGTGTTTCCGACACAGATCCATTCGAGTGCGGCAGCCCGCCGTTGCCGCCGACCCCGGCGGTCACCGGCGCGATGAACCGGTAGCCGCGGCGCGGCAGCGTTTCGACGAACCGTGGAGAATCAGCCGAGTCGCCCAGCGCCGATCGAATCTGCGCCACACAGAAATTCAGCCCGCGTTCGAAATCGACGAACGTGCCTTCGCCCCACACTTCACGGCGCAATTCGTCCCGAGTGACGATCTCCCCGGCCCGCGCCGTCAGCACGGCGAGCACGCGTGCGGGCTGCGGTTGGAGCCGCACGACCCGGCCATCGCGCCAGAGCGCGCCATCCTGAGGATCGAAGTCGAACTGACCGAAACGAATCCGCCCGTTCACGTCTCTCACGATATCACCGGTCTTTGCGCCAGGTCGCCTTCAGCGGCACGTCGACGGCCGGCTGAAGCCGGCCACGACAGAGGGCGGACTTGCGTGGGTCGTGCTGACGCTGGCAAGATTCACGCGTGCCCGCGCGCCCCGGACGGCTCGTCACCGCCTCGCTCGTCGCCCTGACGGCGTGGTTGCTGCTTGGGCGTGTTGCCTACGGACACCCCGCGCCGTTCAGCTACCTCGACCTGCGGATGGGGAACCAGTCGCTCTCCGGCCGTCTCGTGCTCCACGATCTCGACGTCGCGCACGATCTGTCGCTTGCGCCCGAGACGCTCGCGGATCCAACGGTGGTACACCGACAGGCCGGACCGATCGCACAGCTCGTGCTCGGGCGGCTCACGCTGCTGGCCGACGGCACCATCGTGTTGTGGAAGGTCACGGCCGTACGTCCGCTGCCCGACCAGACGGCCGTCGAGCTGGAGTGGACAGCGGCCATCACGAGACCAGTCGGACGCGTCACGGTTCAGGCCGCGCTCTTTCCGTACGATCCGAATCACCAGACGTTCGTCAACGTGTACGACGAGTCGACCCTCGTCCGTCAGGACGTGCTGAATCGCGAGCGGCCGTCGATGGACGTCTACAGCGGTTCGCGTCAGGGTCTCCTCGCAGTCTTCACCACGTTCACGCGCTCCGGCATCCATCACATCGCCATCGGGCCCGATCACATCCTCTTCATCGTCGGGCTCCTGTTGCTGGGTGGCTCGCTGCGGCGGTTGCTGGCGATCGTCACGGCGTTCACGCTGGGTCACAGCCTGACGCTCGCATTGGCGACACTGCACGTGGTCGACCCGCCCGCGCGGATCATCGAGCCGGCAATCGCCTTGAGCATTGTGTATGTCGGGGCTGACAACCTGCTCGTTGGCACACGAGGCCGCGACGTACGTCCGTGGGTGGCCCTCTTCTTCGGTCTCGTCCACGGTTTCGGCTTCGCGAGTGTGCTCCGTGAGACAGGGCTACCAGACCGGGCGCTCGGCCTGTCGCTCTTCTCATTCAATCTCGGCGTCGAGATCGGACAAGCGGCCATCGTCCTCGTCGTATCCTCGGCGCTGATGCTGTTGCGCGGTCGCAACGCACCCCTCGCCGCGCGATTGGCAACCGTGGGCTCGGTCGCCGTGATGCTTGCCGGCGCGTTCTGGTTCGTGGAGCGGATTCTGTGACGTGATCGCGGCTCGGCGTTCGGCGCTCGGGAGGTCCGGCTGAAGCCGGACACTACAAACTCGGGGCTCGGGGCTCGGCGTTCGGCGTTCGGCGTTCGGGAGGTCCGGCTGAAGCCGGACACTACAGATCGTGCGGGGCTGTCGGTGAAATGAAAACAGGCGTGGTATCAGCAGCGCCTGCGGCCACAGCCGAGCGCGAACGCGCGAGGCTGTAGCGAGTGGGGGTGGGTAACCGCCGGCTTCGCCGGCGGATGACACATGGGCAATGGGCGATGGGCCATGGAAGCCCGCCTGACGCGCGGCTCTGAGAGCGGATGGTCGCACCTAACCAGCGGCGCGTACAGCCTTGAGCCGCAGCGAGCGCGAACGCGCCCGCTGCAGCGTCTGGGGGTGGGGCCCCAGACGCATTAAGTAAAGAAGCGAGCGCTGGCAGGTCGTGGGGGTGGGGCCCCACGACCATTGAGAAATGAGGCCACAACCATGAGACGACTCGCGTTACTGGGGACGTTGATCGCACTCGGGGCGGCGGGGATCGCGGCACAGCAGACCGCGCAGCCGCAAACGGCGGAGATCCAGAAAGTTCGAGACAATCTCTACATGATCAGCGGTGGCGGCGGAAACACGGCGGCGTTCATCACCACCAAGGGCGTGGTGATCGTCGACACCAAGAACCCTGACTGGGGTCCGAGGATCATGGACAAGATCCGCTCCGTCACCGACAAGCCGGTGACGACGATCATCAACACGCACACGCATGGGGATCACACCGGCAGCAACGAGTATTTCCCCGCTTCCGTCGAGATCGTCGCGCAGGAGAACACCAAGACGAACATGGAGAAGATGACGGCGTTTCAGGGTGACAAGGCGAAGTTCCTGCCGGCGAAGACCTACAAGGATCGCCTGACGCTGCTGAGCGGGCCGGATCAGATCGACCTCTACTATTTCGGCGCCGGTCACACCAATGGCGACACGATCGTCGTGTTTCCCGCACTGCGCGTCGCCCACTCGGGCGATCTCTTTGCCGGCCCTAACGCTCCGCTGATCGACACGAACAACGGGGGCAGCGGTGTCGCCTATCCGCAGACGCTCAAGAAAGCGGCCGACGGCATCAAGGGCGTGGAGACGGTGATCCCCGGTCACAGCGCCGTCACGACGTGGGACGCGTTCGTCGAGTACGGCGACTTCAACCAGGCGTTTCTCTCGGCCGTGGAACAGGCCATCAAGGACGGAAAGAGCGCGGACGACGCGGCTGCAGCGTTGGCGCTGCCGGACAAATTCAAGAGCTACAACATGAACCGCGCGAAGGCGAACGTCGGCGTCCTCTACGGCGAGCTGAAGAAGTAATGCGCGCGTGGCCTCGCTTTCTGGCTGCGTGCATCGCGGCAACCTCGCTGAGCACGCTCATCGTGGCTCGGCAACCGCCGCCGTTCGTCGTCGAGGAAGCGACGATTGCGCAAATTCACGCAGCCATGAAGGCGGGGTCGCTCACCTGTCACTCGCTCGTCGAGCAATACCTGCGTCGCATCGACGCCTACGACAAGAACGGCCCGGCGCTGAACGCGATCGTGATCCTCAACCCTGAGGCCCTCAAGCAGGCCGACGAGCTCGATCGACGGTTCACAGCCGCCGGGCCCGTGGGGCCGCTCCACTGCGTCCCGACAATCGTCAAGGACAATTTCGAGACGATCGGTCTGCAGAGCGCAGACGGGTCGCTATCGCTCAAGGGCTTCGTATCGAATCGCGATGCCTTCCAGGTTCGCAGGATCAAGGAGGCTGGAGCCCTGGTCATCGCGAAGTCGAACATGGCCGAGTTCGCGTTCACGCCCTACGAGACCGTCAGCTCGATTCTGCCGGGATACACGAAGAATCCTTACGCGCTCGATCGCGTCACCGCCGGCTCGAGCGGCGGGACTGCGGCCGCGGTCGCGGCCAGTTTCGGCACGGTCGGCCTGGGAAGCGATACCGGGAACTCTATCCGTGGCCCCTCATCCCATCAGGCGCTCGTGGGAATCCGGTCGACGATGGGATTGACCAGCAGGAGCGGCGTCGCCCCGCTCAACCTGCTTGCAGACATCGCCGGCCCGATGGCGCGCACGGTCGAGGACGCTGTCGCCGTGTTCAACGTGATCGTGGGCCCGGATCCGGACGATCCCGTGACGGTCGCCGACTCTCCTCTCGCGCAGCAGTTCAGCCCCCGCGGCAAGCCGTCCTCAGTTCCTGACTACGCGTCCGCGCTCAAGCGCGACGCGCTCAAGGGATCACGGATCGGCGTCCTGCGTCAGGCCTACGAGCGGGACACGACCGACTCGGAAATCGTGCAAGTCTTCATGGCAGCGGTCGAGGATCTGAAGCGCGCCGGGGCGACGATCGTGGACCCAGCGCGCGTCGAGCTGCCGCAGACGTCGCGCCCACAGGGCGTCGGCTCCTGCGGCGGATTCAAGTACGACATCAACCGCTATCTCGCCGCGCAGGGTGACCGCGTGCCGGTCCACAACCTCGCCGAGATCATCAAGTCGCGCCGCTTTCACCCGTCGGTGCAGCGCCGGCTCGAGCAGTCAGAGGAAGGAACAGAAAACGGACCGGACACGCCCGCGTGCAAGGCGGAAGCAGAATCACGTGAACAGGTTCGCGTCGCGGTTCTGAAGACGATGGACGCTGAGCATCTCGACGCGTTCGTGTATCCGACGTGGAGCAATCCGCCGAGACTCATCGGCGATCTGAACACACCTCACGGAGACAACAGTCAGTTCTTCTCGCCGACGACCGGCTTCCCCGCCATCAACGTGCCGATGGGCTATACCCGGGGCGTCCTGCCCGCAGGGATCACGTTCTTCGGCCGCGCGTGGGAAGAGGCGAAGTTGATCGGGCTGGCCTACTCCTACGAACAGGCCACGCACGTTCGACACCCGCCATCGAGCGTGCCTCCCCTCAGGTAGGGTTCTCGGGTTCTAATGTTCTCTGTTCTCGGGTTCTCGGGTTCTAATGTTCTCGGTTCTCGGTTCCCGGTTCGCCGTGCGCCGCGCCGGTTACTGCCTTTCGAATCTCAAGTCCCACACTCGATCCTGTGACACGCCGAGGCTGGTGACGCGGCCGCTGCTGTTGCGGTGGAAGCGAATGAGACCATTTGGCGCGCGAAACGCATCCACGTACACCGGGGTCAACCGGATCACCGTATCCGGACGACGTTTCAGGACGAGCGTATCGCCATCGATCGCGGCGACAAACGTCGTCTCCGCCTCGTCGCTGAAGTAGCTGCCGACGTAGGCTTGAAGTGCAGCCGCGTCAGGTCGAGTGGTTTCGACGCGATCGAACGTCTCCACAGTCCCGAATCGATCGGTCATGCGGGCGCGGTTCGCGTCGAACTCGAGCGACGCACCATTAGCCAGGGCAAATCTCGACGAGGCAATCGCTCGAAGTGCGCCACCAAGATCCAGGCGCAGACCGCCATCGTCGGCACGGCTGACCGTCAGGGGCTCGCCCGTATCCGCACTGCGATACATCCCGACAAAAGATCCGAGTTCCGCGTCGGAAGGCTGGCTCATCGCGGCGCCGGCAGCGTCCCGGTTTGCCGGCGACACCATCTCAGCCTGACGGCCGCGAATCGCGTCTCCGAGATACAGATCCGCGACCGCATGAGCATATTGCGCCGCGTTGGCATTGCCGGCGTTGCAGAGCACGGCGACGGACACGTGCTGATCCGGATAGTCGGCGACATAGGCGCGGTATCCGGCGGTGGCGCCGCCGTGCTGCACCTCGCGCACACCCTTGTATCGAGTGATGAACAATCCGAACCCGTACTCGTGTTCGCGACCGTCGGTGAACCGGCCGGGGGTCTGCTCTTGCTTCACGAAGGCCGCGTCGCCGACGCGCGGCGCGGAAAAATTGCGCATCCACCGTAACAGGTCACCAGCCGTCGTGAGCAGGCCCCCGTTGCCGTGAACGTTCTCGAACGGCATGTCCTGGTGATATCCGTCGGGCGCCTGAGCGTACGCGACCGCCCGTCCCTTCACGACCCGCGTGAAGTCGTCGCGCCAGGAGGTGCGGGTCATGCCGAGCGGCTCGAAGAGCTGGTGTCGTGTGAAATCGGCGAACGACTCACCGCTGACACGTGACACGATGACCGCGGCCAGGTTGTACCCAGTGTTGCTGTACGACCAGCGCGTGCCCGGGGTGAAGTTCAGCGCCCGCTGGCGGCTGACGATGTCCAGGACATGCGCGTGGGTATAGACACGACGAGTGCGCGGCCATCCTCCAATCGCGGCGACGTTACCCCAGTCGCGCAGCCCGCTCGTGTGCGTCAGCATGTGCCGGATCGTCAGCGGCGTGCCGTAATCGGGCAGCTCCGGGATGTACTTTCGAACCGAATCGTCGAGCGACAGCTTGCCGTTTCGCGCGAGGAGAAGGACTGCCGCGGCGGTGAATTGCTTGGACACGGAGCCAGCTTCGAAGATTGTGTCGTCGGCGTTGCGCACGTCGTGTTCGAGATCGGCCATGCCATACGCGTGAAGCACGGTGGCGTCACGCGATGCCACACCCACCGAGCAGCCCGGCGTGCTCTGGTTCCACCTCGCGAAGACAGCATCGATCCGCGTGTCGGCGGCGGTGGCTGCCTGTCTGAGACTCGGCGCGGCGGTTGCGCCACGGAGTAACCCCGGCTCCGTGAGTGGAAGCAGGCTCAAGATCGACACGCCCATCGCTCGGGCGAGCCTGGCGCGAGACAAGCCGCTCGACGTCATCCATGCCTCCCCAGAGAGTTTGAAGACCGCCCCTAAATTGCCCCCGCCTCGGATTACTCAGCGCGAAGCGAGAGCAGCGGATCGGCCGCCGCCGCCCGGCGGGCTGGCAGGTAGCAGGCCACAAACGCAACCGCCAGCAGCGTAGCCGTGGTCGCCGCAAACGTCATCCCATCGACCGGACTGACCGAGAAAAGAAAGCTGGCTATCAGCCTGGTGGAGATGCCGGCGAGGACGAGCCCCACAACGACGCCACCACTCGCAAGGCGCATCCCCTCACCAAGCACGATGGCGACGACGTCCCGCCGCGTTGCACCGAGAGCCACGCGCACGCCGATCTCTCGCGTCCGTCGCGCGACCGCGTACGCGATCACGCCGTAAAGTCCGACGCTGGCGAGGAGGAGCCCGACCCCTCCCAGCGCTCCCGTGACCATCGCCGCGACGCGCTGCGGCAGCAGCACGACGCTCGTCTCACGCTGGAGCGTGGTGATCTTCGGCCGCGGCAGCGCGGAATCGATCGCCAGCACCGCCTGCTGGATCGAGCGGGCGGCCTGACTGGGATCCAGACTGGTGCGGACGAGCAGCGTCTGATCCGGACGCCACTGCTGCTCGATCGGAAAGTACACGAACGCCGGCGTCGTCTCATTGAGCAGGCTGTATTTGGCGTCGCGCGCGACGCCGACGACCGTCACGCGCTGACTGTCGTACTCGAAGGTCCGGCCGAGGGCACTCCCGTCTGGCCAGTAGCGTTTCGCGAGCGTCTCGTTGACTACGGCAACTCGCGGCGATCGTTCATCATCTTGCGCCGTGATGGCACGGCCCTGCATGAGGGGAATGCGAACAACGGTGAAGTAGTCCGCGCCGACCGTTGCCACCTCGACTCGGACACGCTCGTCGCGCTGTGCCGATCCGCCCGTGACATGAATCACGTCGCCCATGCTCGAGGCGGAGAGCGGGATCACCGCCGTAGTGGACACGGCCGTGACGCCCGGCAGGGCGGCCGCGCGGTCACGAAGAGCTTTGAAGAATGCTCGGCCTCGCTCAGGTGTATATCCCCAGGACTCGCTGTTCATCGGCGCGACGACGACTCCGGTCGGATCGAAGCCGGGGTTCACGCGCTGTCCTTGCTCCAGCGCGCGTGCGAAGAGGCCAGCCGCGACCAGCAGCACGAGCGACAGCGCGAGCTGCGCGACGATGAGGCCGCGTGAGAATCTCGAGCGGCGACCGCTGGATCGGCTCGAACCCTGGTGGAGCGTCGTGGTCAAATCGCGGCGCGCCGATGTAAGGGCCGGCGGCAGGCCGAACAGGATGCCGGTCACGAGGGAGAGCGCGAGCGCGAACGTCAGCACTCGCAGATCGGGCGAGAGCTCCAGGGTCAGCGCGGCGCCGGGAATCGAGATCTGCTCGAGTGCGGCGGTCGCGGCAATCGCGAACAGCACGCCGCCCGCGCCGCCGAGAAGGAACAGCACGACGACTTCGGTTAGAAGCTGCGTCGCCAGTCGCGCGCGGCTCGCCCCGAGCGCAGCCCGAACGGCCAGCTCGCCTTGCCTGGCAATGCCGCGTGCCGTCAGCATCGATCCGACGTTCACGCTCGCAATGAGCAGGACCAGCAGCGCCGCGCCCAGCAGGATGCCGGTGAATCCGAGAAACGCCGTGCGCGCGTCCTGCGGCAGCCCGGTCAGGTCCGTCACCCGGATGTGATCGTAGACCCTGAAGGCCGACGGCTCCACTGCGGTCCGCGCGTGCTCGGCGGTCAGCGGCGTCAAGTCGCGCCGCACCGCGTCGTGCGTCATGCCTGGCTTCATGCGGCCGAACAACCACAGCCAGGGCGCGTCGGCCAGATCGCGTCCTGGTCGCAACTCCGCCTGCATCATCAGCGGCACCCAGGCTTCGACTTTGAGCGGCGTGAACGCTCCCCGGAAACCGCGGGGAGCAACGCCGATGAGCGTGTACGGATGACCATTCACCGTCAGCGTCCGGCCCACAGCTGCTGGATCGGCGGCCAGGCGGGTCGTCCAGAACGAGTGCGAGACGACGAGCACCGGCGCCGAGCCGGGCGCTCTGTCTTCCGCCGCGGTGAAGAAGCGGCCCACGACCGGCCGCACACCGAGGACGGAGAAGTAATTAGCACTGACGATGTTCGCGTAGACGCCGTGACCCTCGCCGTTGATGCCGATGGCCAGATCGACCTTGCTCCACGCGGCGAGGCCGTCGAGCGACGTAGTCCGATCGCGGAGCCGTTCGTAGAGGCGGTACGACGCCGACGCCCCTTCGCGTCCGTCCGCCTGGCGCCGCTCGACCATGACCAGACGGTCGCCCTCGGTCGTCCCGGGAAGCGGCCGCAACATCACTGCGTTCATGCCGCTGAAGATCGTCGTGACGGCGCCTGTGCCGATCGCTATGCAGAAGATAGCGACAAGGACGAAGGCCGGGGTCCTGCGGATCATCCGCCCGGCAAGCGTCAGATCCTGGAGAAGGTTTTCAAGCATGAGTCATGCGATCGGAGCTGCGAACGGTCCACGACAGGCGCGTCGTGAACGCGTGTGTTGTTCCTGACCATACGCCAGCCGCGGGGTCCGTGTTCCCGACCTGCGGATAGTAATGGTCAATCGCAAAGGGCAATGGTCGGCTAGTCGGCGAGGCGCGCCTGTCGCCATACTTCGCGCAGGCTCGGTCTGGCGCCGGAGCTCAGGAGACCGACTCGGAAGAGCCGCGCGCCGACACGGATGGCAAGCCAGGTCGCCAGGGTGAGCAGTAACAACGGACCGGCGATTTCCCACCACGCGAGCGACTCCGCGTCCATGCTGGCGCGGATCATGACGATCGGGCTCGACGTGAACGGCACCCACGTCAGGACACGCGCGAGGACGCCATGCGGCTCGCGGATGATGACGCCCAGCATCATCATCGGCAGCGCCGCCGTCAGCGACCACACCATGGCCAGCTGTTGAGACTCGCGCATGTTCGACCCGAGCGACCCCGTTCCGAGCATGAGGCTTCCGAAAAAGAGGAACGCCACCATGAAGAGCGGCAGCGCGATGGCGAGCGCGAGCCACGGCATCTCGATGTGCGCTTCGAGCAACAGTGGAATGACGCCCAGGCCCATCGCGAACATCATCGTCAGCCACACGACAATCTGCAGGAGACCGGCGGCGCCGAGCCCCAGGAGCTTGCCGCCGAGGATCTCGTCAGGGTTTGCGGACGCGAGCAGCACCTCCACGACTTTGTTCTCTTTCTCGGTGGCGGTGCCTTGCAGCAGATATCCTGAAGTCATCAGGACCGACAGCAGGAAGAGCACTGTGAACACGATGGGCACTGCCAGCCGGGCGATCGAGGCGACCTGGCCCCCGTCCCTGACTTCCCCCGTCCGGCTGATCGCAAACCGCTTCGCATCCTTCACCGGGCTGACGATGCGTGCGCCAATCGCGTCGTCCACACGGCCCTTCAGGAGGCGCTCGCGCAGCAGCGTCCCGAATGCGCTGCGCGCATCCAGTCCCGACATCGAGAACGTGTCGGGTGTGTAGATCTGGACCGTGCCCGTCTTGAAATAGTCAGCCGGAAGAACGAAGTAGCCCTTGATCTGACGCGCTGCGAGCCTGCTGCGCGCCGTTGGTTCGTCGGCGAACGGGCGGAACACGTAGTTCGAACGCGGCAGCGCGCGATCGATGGCCGCACGCTGGCCGGTCACTTCGATCATATTCTTGACGTCGCTGGGCAGCTCCGTCGTCTGGGCGGACGGAGTATCCGCGGCCAGCGCAAGGACGTGATCCGGATCGACGACACCGAAAACCACGGGCTCGCGATCCCGCTTGTCCGCGTAGTAGGCCGGCAAGGCAACGATACCTGCGTACAATCCGAGGAAGAGCGGCATCCCAAACGTCGCGATGAGGTACGCCGGACGCTTCACGGTCGCGAAGAACTCGAACGCGGCGACGGTCCTGATCTTGTGCCAGCGGATCATGCGTGTTCCCCCTGGACGACACGGAGGAAAATCTCCTCCATCGGAGCCAGCTGCGGCTCGAATCGATCGATCGCCGCCCCGGCGGCCACGAGCGACGCGAGCACGGCGGACGGCGGATGCCCGTCTGCGAGCGTGAGCCGCCAGACGCCATCGGCTTCCTGCACCGAGCCGCCAATCTCCGGAACCGCCGGCAACGCTCCGGTGGTGTGGACGAGCACCTCGGGCAACGAGTACCGCCGCCGGACTTCGTCCACCGCGCCGTACACGACGAGGCGTCCCTGATGAATCAGGGCGACGCGGTCGCACAGCGCTTCGACCTGGTTCATGTGGTGCGTGGAGAGAATCGTCGTGCGTCCCTGTTTCCTCCGCTCGATGAGGAAATCCTGGACGAGCCGCACGTTGACCGGATCCAGCCCTGTCGTCGGCTCGTCGAGTACGCACAACTCGGGATCGCTCAGCAGCGCCGCCGCGATCTGCACCTTCTGCGACATGCCCTTGCTGAGCCGATCGACCTTCCACGACGCGACGTGCGGGAGCTCGACGCGCTCGAGCCACTCGGTCGATCGCCGGCGGGCGTCCGTCCGGCTCAGGCCTTTGAGCGCGCCGAAGTAGGTCATGACGTCGAGAACCGTGAGCTTCGTGTAGAGCCCGCGCTCCTCCGGCAGATAGCCAAGGCGATCGAGGTGATCGCGGCGGCGAGGCTCACCGAAGACCAGCACCCGACCGGAATCCGGCCTGATGATGTCCATGAGGATTCGAATCAGCGTGCTCTTGCCCGCCCCGTTCGGCCCAAGCAGGCCGAAGATCTCACCGGCGTGCACGTCGAACGTCACCCCGCGAAGGGCCGGCGTGTGGCCGTAACTCTTCGCCAGGGAGTCGAACGCGAGAATCGCCATGCGCAGGAGATTAGCGGAGGATCCTGTATCGGGCAATGAGCTAGTCACCCGAGACTCTGTCAGCATTTCTCAATGCTCGCGGGGCCCCACCCCCGCTCGCCACAGCCTCGCGCCTTCGCGCTCGGCTGTAGCCGCAGGCGCTGCTGATACCACAACCGTTTCCATTTTCACGACAGTCCAGCACCACCAAATTGCCCGAGCGCCCGGCCGCGAGCCCCGAGTCCGGATCAACCACGCGGCACGACGAAGCCGGGTCGCACGATCGCGCTGACGCAGCCGGTTTGCACGGCACCCGTCTGTCCGCTCTCGATGAAGTCGACGATGGCCTGCGAGAGGCAGTGGAGCCCGGTCAAGCCGCCCGGAGAGTGACCGGAGTGCGGAATCTGCAATTGCAAGCTGTTGGGAAGGGTCTGGGCGATGAGGTCGCCGTAACTCGCCGGCGTGACGGGGTCCTGCTCCCCCGTCATGATCAGCACCGGTCGATCCGAGCGCACCGGCTGCCCGCGCCAGGACGGCGCGGCGCCACGGGGCCACTCGGCGCACGCGGCGCGCTGTTCGCGCACGCGGTACCCGGTCAGGTAGGTTCCATCGTCGTCCTCGGCAGCGGATGCACGAACGAAGGGAACGTCCTCGGCACAGGTGATCGACAGATACAGCGCGTCGAACGTGCCGTCGGCACGACGGCGCAGGAGGTCTTGCGCGATCGGCGAGTAGTTGCCCTCGAATGCCTGGTGCAGCACTTGGGGGACAGCGGAGGCCGAACCCGCGACATAGGTCATGTAGCGGATCACCTCGGCGATGTTCTCGTGAGAAACCCGAACGTCGGTCGGCCTGCCCACCGCGGGATGGACGACCGTCGCGGTTACCGGGCCGCGGCGCAGGCGCGCAAACACCTCGCGCGCTTCGTCACGGATCTTCGGAAAGGCGCGCGCGCAGTCCGGAGAGGCACCGCACTCGTCGAGCACCGAATCGAGCGCCTGTTGCGCGAGCTGGCCGAAGCGCTCAGGAACCGGCTCGGACGGCGGTATGGGGCTCTGAAGGACGACCGCCCTGACGTTGGCGTCATGCTTTCGCACGTACTCCATCGCGAGCCGAGTGCCGTACGAGCCGCCAAGGAGATTGATCCGGTCGTATCCGAGCGCAGCCCGGACCTCGTCGAGATCCGCAACCGATGCGTCAGTGGTGTACTGCGCGAGATCCGCTTTCGCGGACAGGATCGCGCGACACGCACGCACCTTGTCGACCGGCACGAACTTGTCGAAATAGCTCTGAGCGTTCGCCGGCGGTCCGTAGAAATCGCACTCGAGACCGTTCGATCCGCCCGTGCCTCGCTGATCGAGGAAGACGAGGTCGCGACGATCACGCAGCTTTCCGTTGACGACCGAGGGATCCCCGAGGATGACGGTTGCCGCCTGACCGGGGCCACCGGCCAGATAGAACACCGGATCGGGAAGTGGCGCCGGCTCGCGCGCCGGCAGCACGACGAGCCAAAGCGAGATGCGGCGGCCGTCCGGTTGATCGCGGTTCTCCAGCACGGTCACGCGGCCGCAGCGTCCGTCACGGACAGGCAGATGGCCGCACGACTCCCAAGTCACCGCGCCACTGCGTGCGGCGGCTTCGCCCGTCGCGCGGCCGCAAGCCGCTGCTGACCATGCCGCGAGGACCACGAACAGCAGCGGACGACACATCGGCCGCGTCCTCAGCGAGTCCTGTGCTTCTCGATGTACGCGCGCGCGAAGTCCTCGAGATGCTGGCTCTGCACGAGACCGACCTTGTGTGCCTCTTCGAGCGCAGCGTCCACGGTGAGGCCGTCGCGCAGGACGCGCCGGATCATCCAGAACGCGCCGACGCGGATAGCCGCCGTGCAGTGAATGAACATCGGCCGGTTCGCAGGATCGTCGGTAAGCTTCAGGAACTCGTCTGCCTGCTGGTCCTTCGGGTTGCCGAACTCGACCGGGATGTTGAAGTACTTCAGGCCCGCCTTCTCTGCGGCTGCGCGCTCGTCATCCGCGCGGTGCTCGCTCGGCTGTCGCAGGTTGAGCACGGCCTTGAG
>DATAEK010000096.1:0-10272 GCA_036258055.1 Vicinamibacterales bacterium | reverse complement strand
ACCCGATGGTGGACCCGGTAGGTCGAGAACCAGTTCACGCGCTCGACGTCGATGCCAATCCATTCGATCACACGCTTGCTCACATCGTTCCACGAGAGATTGTCGCGCGGATGTTCGGCATCGTCACGCACAATGCCGATGAGGCGCGCGCGGCGCGCGCCCTTCAACGGGAAGACCGCGAGAAAATCAGGTTTGTCCAGCGCGACGTGCAGCTCGCCGTTGATCGTCGCACCGCTTGCTTCCACGTCGGCGACGTAGAAGAGATGTGAGTACACACCGCCGGGGAAGCCGATCCTCAGCTCCTCGCGGACCGTTGAATGGGCGCCGTCGCATCCGGCGATATAGGCGGCCTCGCAGGTTTCACCGGAGCCATCCGCGATTTTCAGACGCGCATGCACGCGATCCGACACCTCCTTGAAGCCGAGGAGCTCCGTCCGGCGCTCGACCTGGACGCCGGCTTGCGCCAGGCGATCGATCAACAGACGTTCGTGCTCGTCCTGCGGAAAGATCAGCGCGTAGGGAAACGGGCTGAGGCCGGCTCCCATTTCGCCGAGCACCGCATGTGCCTTCCGCCTGCCGGCAACCCAGAGATTGGCGGCGATCATCTTCCGTCCACCCTCGATGACGGCATCGGCGAGGCCGATTTGGCGGTAGAACTCCAGCGTCCGCGCGTGTACGGCGAGCGCGCGAGATGTCGTTCCCGGCTCTGCCGACTTGTCGACGATTCTGATGCGGACGCCGAGCCGCGTCAGCCACAGGGCCAACACCAGGCCTGTCGGTCCTGCGCCAACGACGAGGACGTCCGTATCGCGGGGCACCCAGCTCTCGCTCATCACGATATCGCGAGACGGTCGCCGGATGGCAAGGGATCCGGAAAGCAAGAAAATCGGTGTGGACCTGGTTACTGCCAGCGGAAGATTTTCAACGCCACCATGAAGCTCACCGCTCCCCACACTGCGAGAAGCGCTATTTCCGGCAGCAGTGACAGGAGACCGGTTCCCTCGAGCATGACGCCCCGCAGCGCATTGTTCAGCGCGGTCAGGGGAAGGGCCTGCACGAACGGCTGCATCGTCGCCGGGAAGCGCTCGGTGGAAAAGAAAATGCCCGAGAAGATCCACATCGGCACCATCACGAGGTTCATGATTCCCGAAACGCCCTCGATGGTGCGCGGCCGCGCGGCCGTCAACAACCCGAGGCCGCTGAACGCGAGCGCGCCCAGGAGCGATATGCCGATCAGCAGGAGCAGCGATCCGCGCAGCGGGACGCCGAGCACGAAGTACGCGAAGAGCAGCAGGGCTCCGGCCTCGGGAATCAGGAAGAGAAGCCGCGACGTGAGCTGCGCCCCGAGCAGGTGACTGCGGCGTGCCGGTGCCGCCACCAGGCGTTTGAGCAGGTTGCCGTTGCGGGCGACGACGAGCGAGAAGCCGATGCCCCACATGCCTGTGCCCATCAGGTTCATACCGAGGAGGCCGGGCACGAGAAAGTCCACGTATCGCCCGCCAGGCTCGGTCACTTCGACGCGTCCGGGCGTGAACGCGTCGGCGCGGCCAGCGGCACGCTGGAGCCCGCCGTCGACGGCCAGACGAGCAGCGCGGCTTTCGGGTTGTGTCGGATCGTATGCGTACGAAGGTATGTCGTCGGCCGATACGACCAGGACCACACGGCCACGTGCGAGCGCCAGCCGCGCCTCGGCGTCGGAAAGGACACTCGGCTTCAGATCGGATCCGGTCGAAAGCGCAGCCATGCGCGCGTCGGCGTGCGGGCCTGCAACCACCGCAACGGGGAGTGCTTCTGGTGGCCGGCTCCGGAATGCAAGCCCGAGGATCGCCGACAGCAGAATCGGAAATACGAAGACCCAGAACACCGCCTCAGGCTCTCGGGTGAGCTCTCGAATGCGCGCCCAGGTCAGTTCGGTGAGCGGCCCGTGCACTTTGTAGCTCACGGTCCGTTCACCCATCACGCAGCCTCCTTCCCGTCAGGGACATGAACACGTCCTCGAGCGTGGCGTGGTGAGTGGTCAGCTCGGTAGGTTCTGCGCCACGCTCCGAGAGTGCAGCCAGAAGCGCGGGGACGGTCCGATGCACCTCGCCTACCGTGAGCCGCCAGCTTCCGCCGTCGCGAACGACATCCTTGACGCTCGGCAGCGCCCGCAGCATCGCATCCTCGATGGGTTGCGCGTTTGCGTCACCCGTAGCGAATTCGATCACGTTTTCCGCACCGAGCGTCGCGATCAGCTCCCGCGGCGTGCCGAGCGCGATCACCTTGCCATGATCGACCACGGCCACCCGGTCGCACAGACGGGCTGCCTCCTCCATGTAATGGGTGGTGAGAAGAACGGTCCGGCCTCGCGCCTTCAGGCCCTCCACGATCGCCCACGTCTGATGACGCGATTGCGGGTCGAGGCCCGTCGTCGGCTCATCGAGAAAGAGCAGTTCCGGATCGCCAATGAGGGCGCAGCCGAGCGAGAGCCGCTGCTTCTGGCCGCCGGATAGCGTCCGCACGTACGCGGAGGCTTTCTCCTCGAGGCTCACCAGTGCGAGCGCGTCCCCGACGTCGAGGCCGCGTGGATAGAAGCTGCGAAAGAGGGAAAGGACTTCGCTCACGCGCAACTTCTCAGGAAACTTCGTCTCCTGCAGCTGAATGCCGAGCCGGGCGCGCAGAGACCGTCCGTCCCCGCGCCAGCGATCGCCGAGCACCTCGACGTCGCCGGCATCGGGCACTCTGAGACCTTCGAAGATCTCAACCGTCGTTGTCTTCCCGGCGCCATTCGGCCCGAGCAGGCCGAAGCACTCGCCGGCACGGACCTCGAGGTCGAGCCCGGCGACGGCCGCGACGTCGCCGTAATGCTTGACCAGACCGTGGCAGCACAGCGCGGGTTTCGAGTCGGACACGACAACAGTCTACAGTCGTCAGTCGTGAGTCGATAGTCGTGAGCCCGGAACCGCCAGCCATTCCGAAACGCGCCGTGCAAGATAGGGGAAGAACGGATTCGCTGACACGCGCATGAGGACTTCGACGGGGACGGTCAGCACCGATTTTTCGCCGCGCGGACTCAGGAGTCCGAGCGCGACCGGGGCGGTCGGCGAGTCCTTCGCGAGGCCGCCGTACACCGGATCGTCTTCTGGAAATGGCAGTGCGACATGCGAGAGCGAGAACAGATCACGCGGCCAGGTGAGGCCGGTCGGCTCGTCCACCGGCTCGATTGACCCTGCTTCGACATGCCGCGCCGCGACATCGAGCGTGTCGGGGCGCGCGTTGGTCACGAGGGTGACGCGATAGGCGCGCGGCCGGCGCTCGAACAATCGCGCCATCAACGCCAGGTCGGACGGTTGAAGGAACGGATCCAGACGAGAGAGGCGGTTGATGTCGAAGAGGATGAGCTCGTTGCCGTTGGAGGGAAGGCGATCGAAAAGACCGGCGACGACCGCCGACGTACTGACCGTCGCATCGACCAGCGATTGAAACGCGAGCGTTGGAGGAAATTGCTTGAGCCGCCCGTTCTCTGCGGCGCGAGTCAGCTGTTTCTGCAGGTCGCGTGTGACTTTGAACGTCTGGAAACCGGCGTTGGCAGGGAACGAGTTGTACTTGAACGGATTGTATTCCGGGATCACATCCAGCCAGCGCGCCTTCTCGAAGTACGGGACGACGCCGAGGGCGCTGATGACCCGCGCCAGCGAAGCGAACGGCGACACGCCGATCATCGGCGAGACGAGGACCAGACGGGTTGGCGGGGGCAGCGACGAATCCTGGAGTGCATCGAGCGCGTAACGCACCGCGAGGGCCCCGCCGTTCGAGTACCCCACGACGATGAAAGGACGGTTCGTCCCGATGCGGCCGCGGACGTGCCGCGCGCCGAGACGAACCGCGGCATTCCAGTCCTCGGCCGTGATGTCCACCAGGCCCGCCGGCACGGTGCCGTGGCCAGGCATGCGCAGCACGAGCGAGTAGTACCCGTCCGCCTGCAGTTGCTGTGCGATCGCCCGCATCGAGTACGGCGAATCGGTCAGGCCGTGGATGAGGAGCGCGCCACCCTTCAGCTCGCGCGGCTCGACTTCAAAGGTGCGGTTGTAGTCGCGATCGAGTCGAGTCGGGCTGGACCGGCTGCTGCGCGAGTACCGGTTGGCCATGTGCGCCTGCTCCGGCGGCAGCGCATCTTCGATCCGACTCCGGACCTCGGCGAAGACGGTATCCTCGCGTTTCAAGTAGTCCGCCAGTGTGAAGCGATCGTCGATGTCGCGCGCCCGGACTTCGGCCTGTGGAATGAGGCGGTGCCACGGCTGCAGGTCTGGAAGGCGATTTCGCGCGTCAACCGCGGCGCCGACGATGACCGTCGCGGTGATGAGGAGCAGGGCCATCATCAGCCAGGCGCTCCACCGCATCAGGCGCTGCGGCCAGCTTCTTTTGGCGAAGTTGTCTGTCATGTTGGCTCCGAACGCCGAGCGCCGAGCGCCGAACGAGTCTATCTAAGCGGCATGAAATACAGATTGTGCTCGTCCGCGGGCATGTACTTGCCGACCATGACGTAGCCGTTGCGCGCGAAGTAGTCGAGGATCTGCTGCCGTACCTCGTCGTGCGCCTCGATGCACACGAGCTGCGGACGAAAACGGCGTACGTCGAACCCGGCCAGCGCCTTCGGCTCCGACAGCTCGATGTCCATCGACAGGAAGTCGATCCGATCGATGCCGTGCTTCGGCAGCAAATCGTTCAGCGTAATCGTCGGGACGACGATTTCCTTCGGATTCGCGCCGGTCCGCTCGGTGAACTTCCGGTCCGCGGAGCTGACGACGGTGTGCGCGTCGAGCACGTACATCTTCGCGGTCTCGTCTGACACATCGGACACGAAGAACGCGGCGAACCTCGTCTTCGGACGATACCGCTTGTAGTCCGCTTCGAACTGAGACAGCGGTTCGACGGCGAGACCCGACCAGCCGAGATTCTTCTCGAGGTAGTAGGTGGTGCTCGAGTCGCGGTAGTGATTGGCGCCGACGTCCACGAATACGCCGTTGCGGCGATCCTGGAAGAAGTCCCGGATGATCCATTCCTCGGCGAACTGCGAGTACCGCGCCGGACCGTAGGCGGCTTCGAGGTAACGGGCGCCGCGGGGCAAGGCGTTCGGATCCTCGGCGCGCGAGGCAACCAGCCGATGGGTCAGGAGGGCCGCGGCGCTGCCCGCAAGCAGAGATAGGATCAGAATCAGGACTGAACGAACCGGGCGCATCGCCAACCAGTGTAGTCCAGGCGTTGGGCGACGAACCTCTGTCGGCACGCGTGCGAGGGCGAGAAGAACGCGTTCGGCCTATGGAATCCTGGATCGGGCAGCGGACTCACCCGATCCAGGATTGGGTGTCTCTTTGTCTCCGTGCTGCGAGGAATCCTCGGTCATCAACGCGCTGTATTCAGCGCGGACGGATGTTGATGTTGACGTGGAACAGGTTGTCCGGATCGTATTTGGTCTTGAGGTCGCGCAGCCGCGCGTAGTTCGCGCCGTAGGCGACCGCGGCTGGATCGCCGGCCTCGTCGTGATCCAGGTAGTTCACGTAGCGCATGCTGCCCAGATACGGTCCGAGCGCGGCATACATCTGGCGGCACCAGGCGATGTGTTTGTCATTCTCCCGGCGGTCCTGCCACTGCGAGATGAGGACCACGTTGAACCCGGTGATGCGCATCGAGCACGCGGTGTCCTGAACGGGAACGCGGCTGGCCGCACCATGGAAGTGCTCGATCACGATCTGACTCATCGGCGACGGGCACGCAGAAAAGCCGTCGACCATCGCGGCGATGCAGTCATCACTGAGATCGGTCACGAACTGGGACTTCCAGTAGTTGAGCGCGCCTTTGGGGAGCGACGCGTCGAGCAGGCCGTTCTGCTGGCAGTACGAAATCGGACCCATGGCGTCCAGGACCGGCGATCCGAATGCCTTGATCGGCTTGACGGCCGCTTCGCCCTGCGCGAGCGATCCGGCGTGTGCCGCGAGCATGCCGACCAGCTTGGTCGAACCGTCTGGTCCCGTCAGGAGCCCGGCCGCCATCATCATCTCGTCCGGCAGCGTCGCGCAGGTCTCACGGAAGAAGCGAAGCACGTCGCGCGCCTTCTGCAACGGGTGCGCGACCAGCCCACCGGCAATCGTCGGTCCTACCGGGTGCAGCGTGTACTCGAGCGATGCGGCGATGCCGAAGTTGCCGCCGCCACCGCGAATGGCCCAGAACAGATCGGGGTTCTCGTCGGCCGCGGCGCGCCGCACTGTCCCGTCGGCCATGACGATTTCTGCCGACTTCAGGTTGTCGAGGGCCAATCCGTATTTCGGCATTAGCCACCCGAGGCCGCCGCCGAGTGTCAGTCCGGCGATGCCAGTGGTGCCGACGACGCCGCCGGTGGTGGCCAGACCGTGAAGCTGGGTTTCACGATTGAACTCTTTCCAGAGGACGCCGCCCTGCGCGCGCGCTGTGCGCTTCGCCGGATCGACGTGGATGCCCTTCATCGGCGCGAGATCGATCATGAGGCCGTCATCGATCGTGGCGCGTCCACCGACGTTGTGACCGCCGCCGCGGACGGCAATCTCGAGGTTGAGCGTACGCGCCAGCTTGACGGCTTCCGCGACGTCGGCGGTGCCCCGGCATCGCGCGATGATCTGGGGCCGCTTGTCGACCAGCCCGTTGTGAACCTGACGCGCGTCGTCGTATCCGGGATCCGACGACTGCAGCAGCTGGCCGGTGAAGCTTGGCGCGAGCTGTTCGATGGTGGCGGCTACAGACATGATGACCTCCGTCGTGAATGACAGACCGATCGTAAGGGACCGCGCCGGGGCAGCATATAGGGGAGTGCCCCCTATTTTGTGCGAGTGCCGGCCGATTCGTCGAGCCATCCCCGCTGGCGGGCTTCGAGGACGGCTTCGTCGCGAGTAGCCACCTCGAGCTTACCGAGAATCGCGGAGACATGATGCTCGACAGTCTTGGGCGACACGAACAGCCGTTCGCCGATTTCCGGGTTGCTCAAATGGTGGGCGAGAAGTGCGAGGATCTCGGACTCACGACGGGTCAATCCCGCCGGATGTGCGCGCGTGCTCGGGCGGGGTCCTCGCCGCAACCGGGTCACGCCGACGCGGCGCAGATCCTGACGAACGCGATCGGCGGCCGGGGCGGCGCCCAGCGCCAGGAATACCTGGAGCGCTTCCTCCATGGCCGCGACGTCACCGTCAGCCAGCGCTTCGGCCCGCTCGTACGGGCATCCGATGCGCGCCCAGGCATCCGCCGCGGCCCGCCAGTCGCCACGCATGTGCATGCCGTGCGGCCCGCGTCCGGCGCAGACTGACGCATCGCGCGGCGCATGCATGCCGCCTTCCGCACGCCATTTCAGGTAGCGCAGCATCTCTACGTCCCAGAACAGATCCTGCGGGCACGTGAGCGCGATGCCCGCCTCGGCCTCGGCTCGGGCATCGTCGCAACGGCCCTGCAGTAACGCGAGCTCGGCTCGCGCCGCACGCACGGGCACGAGACGCTGCGGCTCGGCGGTCGGCACGGCGAGCGCCAGCGCTTCGTCGAGCAGCACTCCGGCGTCCTGTGCCCGCTGCCGTGCGCGCAGCAGCCCGAGCGTCGCCAGTGCGGGAATCCTCGCGACGACGGTGGCGCGGGCGCTCCTGATGACCGCCGTCACGTCGTCCACCGCCTCCGACCACCGGCCGGTTTCGGCGAACATCCGGCCGCGCCAGGCGAGGATGTAGAGCGCCCACGAATCGAGGTCCCGTTCGGTGCAGTAGCTGATGCCCGTGTTCAGCCATCGCCGGCCGTAGGCGTAGTCGCGAATGTGAATGTTCGCGGTTGCGAGGTTCGTGAAGGCCCGAGCGGCGTGTTCGTGCAGATCGTGACCGAGCGCCAGCGCCAGGCTTTCTTCCTGCGCCTGGCGGCCCGACGCGTCGCCGAGGATCATCCGGCTCACGCCGACGTTGTTCAGCGCGTGGCTGAGCACGTCGACCGATCCAAGCCGGCGCGCCATCTCGATCGCGACCTCGCCGACTTCGATGCAGCGGACGTGCTCGTCGGCCAGCATGTGGAGCTGCGATCGATTGCTGAGCGCCATCGCCAGCTCCTCGTCCTCGCCGAGTGGCGTCAGCACTTCGAGCGCTTCCTTGGCCCGCTTGGTGGCCTCGGCGTGGTCGCCGAGAAACCAGGCCAGCCTAGAAAGCCAGCGGATGTCCCGGCCGATCGCCCGCGGAAGGCCCAGCTGCCGCCACAAACCGAGCGCTTCGGCGCGCGCATCGCGAGCGGCCGCCATGTCGCCGGTGAGGTAGCACTCGTACGACAGGAGGTCCACGATCTCCGCGCGTGCGGAGGCTTCCAGCCCCTCGGTCCACGCGAGCGCCGTTCGATAGTGTGCAGCTGCTTCACGGTGCGCACCGAGGGCGGCCGCCTGCCGCGCCGCCGCGGGGGCGTAGCGCTGCACGGCGGCGCTGTCTGCCGCGCCGACCGCGTGATGCACGAGCCGCGCGAGCACGCCCGGCCGATCGGCAACCACGGACAACGCGGCAAGGACGGTTCGATGCAATTCCTGCACGCGCAGCAACGGCAACGACTCGAGGACCGCGAGCCGTGCCAGCTCGTGACGGAACCCGAGTGCGCGACCGTCGAAGGTCAACAGTCCGGCCTCCACAGCGGGCACGACGATCTCGGTGACCGGCGCCACGGCTGCGCGCACAAGTTCGATCTCCGCGCGCGCCGGAACGACCGACACGAAGTCGAGAACCTGGCGTGCTTCGACAGGCAGGGACGCGCGCCTGGCCAGCATCGCCTCGCGCACGCTCGCGGGTACGGTCTCGCCGCCGCTTTGGAGGATTTCGGTGACGAAGAACGGATTGCCGCCGGTGAGCGCGTACACGGTCTGGGCGTCGTGCGTACTGCCGGCCATCCGTGTCACAGCGTCGAGCGACAGCGGGTGAAGCCCGATGCGATGCGTCGAGCCAGAGGGCAGTTCACCGAGCACCCGGTAGAGCGGGTGATCCGCACCCACCTCGTCGGCCCGCCACGTCACGACGATCAGCGCAGCAAACCGATGGGTCCGTCGGCTCAGGTAGCGAAGCAGATCGAGCGTCGCGGCATCGGCCCAGTGCACATCCTCGAAGACGACGACCGTCGGCGCCGTTCGCCTCGCCAGGCTTGCCACGAACGCGACGAACACCTCATGACGGGGTGCTCCGGCGGAAAACAGCGCCTCGAACTCCGGACCCAGATCCGACGCCATGTCGAGCAGCGGTCCGAGCGGCCGCGGTGTACCGAGTGCTTCGCAGGCGCCCCAGAGAAACGGTGCCGCCTGACGCTCGCGCGTCGCCAGCTCCTCGAGCAGCGTCGTCTTGCCGACACCAGCTTCGCCCGATACCGCGGCGAACTGCCCTTGCGCACGAGACGCCGACAACGCGCGCGACAGCGCCGCGAGCGCTTCATCACGCTCGAACACGATCATCGTCCGGCCTTCCTTGTCAGGGAATCGCTCGCTAGCGACGTACTCGAGTTGTTGCTGCACGGATGCCAAAAGAGTTTTGGACTGTGTCGTTCGTGCCATTCAGGGGGGCGGCATCGCCGCCGAGTCTCGGGGGATTCGACGTCACAAAGTGAGGGTTCGTCCCCGATGCCCCGAATCGATCGGCTTTTTACACTTCCAGCAGGTGTGCGCCCACGACGGACGACCGGGCCGCGGATTCGCGTCCGGGGCATTCCTTGGAGGTGTTCACGTGAGATTGGCTCGTTACTTCTTCCTCGCCAGCACGATCGGCCTGGTTCTCTCGCTCGCACAGAGGGTCGATGCGTTCCTTGCGGTGTGTTCGGACCCGCAGCGCAACCACGGTGACCACGAGGCGCACGGGCCCAACGCCTCCCCGGAATTCGTGCGCGTCGTGCGCAATGCGACTGAACAGTTCCTCCACGCCAACGCCGCGACGGCGATGGGTTACCTGCCATAACTGGGCTGCGTCAGCGGTTCGCAGGAAGGCGCGATGGGCGTGCACTACGTCAAAGATGCACTGGTCAGGGACGGTCAGCTCGATCCCGAACGTCCAGAGGCCCTGCTGTATGAGATGCGCAACGGCAAGCTCTTTCTGTTAGCGGCCTTGCGGCGAGCAGATAGGGATAGAGCGGCGTCTGATAGAAGATAGCCGAGCCAACACAGTGCCCGGCCGCGATCTGGGTTCTTGTGGCGATGGTCGTCGTCTTCGGCCTCACCGCGCTCGCACTCACGCTTCGCGAGGCGGGTCGGTCGCCAGAAGCATTGGCGCACTTCATCGAGGC
>DATAEK010000091.1:0-63893 GCA_036258055.1 Vicinamibacterales bacterium | reverse complement strand
ATAGCTGAGGGCTAACCGGCTTTCTCTATCAGTGTAATCGGCTTTTCTTTGCTCTGCACGACTTCCCGGGTGATGACGCACTCGCGAACCTTCTTCTGGCCGGGGAGCGTGTACATCAGATCCATCATCATGTCTTCGATGATCATCCGGAGGCCGCGCGCGCCGATCTTGCGCTGCAGCGCGGCTTCCGCGATCGCCTCGAGGGAGTCGTCCGTGAAGCGAAGCTTCACGTTCTCGTACTCGAAGAGCTTCTGGTACTGACGCGTGATGGCGTTTCGAGGCTGCGTCAGGATCTGCACCAGGGCCGCCTTGTCGAGCTCGTGCAGGGTGCCGATGACCGGGAGGCGGCCGACGAACTCCGGGATCAGCCCGTACTTGATGAGATCCTCGGGCTCCACCATCTCCAGCGTGGTCCCGATGTCCCGGTTCGAGACCGATTTGACGTCAGCCTTGAACCCGAGCGTCTTCTTCCCTGTTCGACGCTCGATCTGCTTGTCGAGTCCCACGAAGGCCCCGCCGCAGATGAACAGGATGTTGGTCGTATCGACCTGGAAGAACTCCTGGTGGGGATGTTTGCGCCCGCCCTGCGGCGGCACGTTGGCGACCGTGCCCTCGAGAATCTTCAGGAGCGCCTGCTGGACCCCTTCACCCGAGACGTCGCGGGTGATCGACGGGTTCTCGTCCTTGCGGCAGATCTTGTCGACCTCGTCGATGTAAATGATCCCCTGCTGGCACTTCTCGATGTCCCCGCCCGCCGCCTGCAGCAGCTTCAGGATGATGTTCTCGACGTCCTCGCCCACATACCCCGCCTCGGTCAGGGTGGTCGCGTCGACGATGGTGAAGGGGACAGAGAGCAGCTTGGCGAGGGTCTGAGCGAGGAGCGTCTTGCCGGTGCCGGTCGGACCGATGAGCAGGATATTCGACTTCGTCAGCTCGATCTCGTTCCGGCTGCGCGCCTGCTTCTGGATTTCGATTCGTTTGTAATGGTTGTAAACGGCGACGGCGAGCTTCTTCTTGGTCTGTTCCTGGCCGATGACGTACTCGTCGAGGAACTTCTTGATCTCCTGCGGAACCGGGAGCGACGATCGCGCGCCGCCGCGCGCCTCGAAACGATTGTCGTCGGCGATGATGTCGTTGCAGACCTCGACGCACTCATCGCAGATGAATACCGTCGGGCCGGCTATCAGCTTGCGGACGTCGTTCTGATCCTTGTTGCAGAAGGAGCAGCGCAGGATCTCGCCGTCGCCAGTTTTTTTCACCATCAGGGTGGTCCCGGATTGTCGGGGTAGCGGACCGAGCTAGGCCCGCTTCCGGATGACGTCATCAATGATACCGTATTCCTTCCCCTGGTCGGGGCTCATGATGTAGTCCCGCTCTGTATCGTCCTGGATACGTTTCAGGGGCTGGCCGGTATGCAGCGCCAGGATTTGATTGAGGCGCTCGCGTGTCCGCAGCAGCTCACGAGCGTGGATGTCGATGTCGGTCGTCTGCCCCCCCAGACCCTGTACCCACGGCTGGTGAATCAGGATCCGCGAGTTGGGAAGGGAGAACCGTTTACCCTTTGCGCCCGCCGCCAGGAGCACCGCCGCCACCGACGCTGCCTGCCCGATGCAATAGGTCTGCACGTCCGGCTTGATGAACTGCATGGTGTCGTAAATGGCCATGCCGGCCGTGACGACCCCGCCCGGGCTGTTGATATAGAGGAGGATGTCCCGGTCCGGATCCTCCGCTTCCAGGAACAGCATCTGCGCGATCACGAGATTGGCGACGTTGTCGTCAATCGGCGTGCCGATGAAGATGATGCTGTCTTTCAGGAGCCGCGAAAAGATGTCGTAGGCGCGCTCCCCGCGGTTGGTCTGCTCGACCACCATCGGAATGAGCTGCATGCGTTCGGCCATAACAAGCGAAACTGAGAAACGTTGTGGAATTGAGGGTGCTGGGAAGGGCGGCGCGAAGCCGGCGCTCGACTCGACCCGGCGCTGACGCGACACCAATGTACTATATCGGCTTCAGGTTCGGAACCGTTACGCGGCCGGCTTCGCGTTGAATGGCCAAAAACGCCGGAATTACCGGAATCGCCGAGATTACTCGGTGAGAACCGTCGCGCGCGAGAGCAGGAAGTCGACGGTCCGCTCCCGGCGAAGCCCCGAGTACAGTCGCGCGAGCCCGCCTTCCTTTTCGAGTCGCGCGCGGACGGCGGCCGCCGTCCGGCCGGAACGCTCGGCGTACCGCTCGACTTCCGCGTCGACATCCGCGTCGTCGACGCTGATCTGTTCGCGGCGCGCCACCTCGTCGAGGACGAGCGCGCCCTTGACCGCCTCGGCGGCGGCGTCACGCTGACGCTCCCGGAACTCTTCCCAGTTGATGTTGGTGCGCGTGGGGTCGATTTGCTGCTCGATCAGCCGGCGCACGAACTCTTCGACGCGCCGGTCGACCTCGCGGTCCAGCAGCGCCGACGGCACGTCGAAGGTCACCCGTGAGGCGAGCTGGCGGAGAAGGTCGGCGCGCACTTCGCGCTCGGCGGCATGCGATGCCTCGTGTTCGAGGTCGGCACGGACGCGCGCGCGGAGCGCGTCGAGCGAATCGAACTCGCCGACGTCCTTCGCGAATTCGTCGTCGAGCGCCGGCATGACGCGCTTCCGGATCGTCTTGACGTCGACGTCGTACTTGACGGTCGTGCCGGCGAGCTCCTGGATTACGTAGTCGTCGGGATAACGGATATCGAAGCTCTTGGATTGCCCGGCCCCCAGCCCGATCAGCTGCGCGTCGAAGCCCGGAGGGTTCGCGGAAGCGCCGATCTCGACCGAGACGTTGTCGTGACGGTCGGTCTGCTTGTCGCCGGCGGCGTCGCTGTCCTTGGCGGCCGCGGTGCGGCGCATGTCGAGGACGACGGAATCGCCGGACTCGATGCCGCGTCCTTCGACCGGGTCGTACCGCGCCGCGCGTTCCCGCAGGCGCGACAGAGCGTCGTCGACGTTCGGGTCTTCGACGTGCGGGGCCTTGCGGCGGAGCGTGATGGCTGAGTACTCGCCCGGGTCGATGGGCGGCACCGTCTCGAAGCTGGCCGTGAACTTGAGCGGCTGTCCTTCCTCGACCACGACATCCTTTATGTCCGGGGTGTCCACGGGCTCGACGCCGCGCGAACGGAGCGCTTCGTCGACCGCGCGAGGGATCAGTCCGTGCGCGACGTCGTGAAGGATCTGATCGCGGAACCGCTGACGCACGACCTTTGCCGGCACCTTGCCCGGTCTGAATCCGGGGATACGCGCGGCGCGGCTGTAGTCGCGCGACACCTTGTCGATCTCGGCATCCACGACCGTGCTCGGGATTTCGACGACGAGATTCTTGCGGGTATCGCTGACGTCTATGAACTCAGTCTTCATGCGGAGTAGGAATCGCGGAACTGCCGAAGCCCGCCCTCGCCTGGTGATGGTCTCGCCAGGGCGGCCCCCCGGCGGTGCGATGGATGGTGCGAAAGGGGGGAGTCGAACCCCCATAGCCTTCCGGCTACCGGATCCTAAGTCCGGCGCGTCTGCCAGTTCCGCCACTTTCGCGCTCGAAAGCGGACGACGGACTAAAGCGTAGCACATCCACGAAGGTCTGACCGCCGGCTCGACCTGACCGCGACTGCGGTCGTTCGTGAGTCGATGGTGCTCGAGCTGGCTGCTGCCTCACACAGGTAACTGCGTGCGCGCACGTATCCGATCGCAACACAGCCGCAACCACCACCAAAGTCATGCGTCGCGCACTCTCCTCGATCGCGCATCGGCGTACTCGTGATCGCAGCGCCACTTGGCAGAACGTCAGCCGTAGCAAGCGGATCGCGCGCGCGTGGCGCGCTTTCTGCACCGCAACAGCACGATGTTAGTAAACGAACTTATGAGGAGGACCTCGATGAAGCGTGTATTTGCAGCTACCTGTCTCGCAGCGGCGTTCGCTGTCGGGCTCTCGGCACAGCAGCCGCCACAGACGCCGTCCCAGACGGCCGACAAAGATAAGACCGTAACCCTTACCGGCTGCGTACGCGCCGGCGACCAGCCAGGCTCCTTCGTGCTTGCGAACGCCAAACCCGACGACAAGGCGGCGCCCGGCGCGACCGGAACCTCGGGCACGACGTCAGCTCCGGATACCAAGGGCATCGAAAACGCGACGCTGCGTCTCATCGGCGCGCCCGCGAGCGTGAACCTGAGCGAGCACGTCGGACACACGGTGCAGATCACCGGCACGGTGGCCCCGTCGGATAAGGCCCCCAGCAGCGCGGCCACGAGCGGCGCCGAGAAGTCCGACAAGCCTGAGAAGAGCCTCAACGTCCGCACGGTGACGATGGTGTCTTCGAGCTGCTCGATGTAAACAGTCGGTAGTCGGTAGTCGACGGTCGTTAGTCGCAGTCGGCAGTCAGTCGCGAGTCGACAGTTGCGCCCGACGGCTACGAAGCGTGATGCGTATGTGCGGGCCCGATCAAGAATGGATCGGGCCCGCCGCGCGTACGACCACTCCGACTGCCGATTGAGGACGACGGACGACTGACCGACGACTGTGACTGGCGACTCCCGGCGGGCGACTGGAGACTGACATGCCCCGTGCCATCTGGAAAGGATCGATTGCCTTCGGGCTCGTGAACATCCCGGTCGAGTTGTACAGCGCCGTGCGCGATCATCGGCCGAAGCTCCGACTCCTTCACGCGAAGGATGAATCACCCGTCCAGTACGAGCGGATCTGCCGGACCGAAGGGAAGCCGGTCGCCTGGGAGGAGCTCGTCAAGGGCTACGAGTACGAGAAGGGTCAGTTCGTGGTCATCACGAAGGAAGACTTCAAGACCGCGGCCGTTCAGAAAACGAAAACGATCGACATTCTCGACTTCGTCAGCACCGAAGAGATCGACGAACGCTTCTTCGAAACGCCGTACTACCTTCAGCCATCTAAAGGCGGCGAGCGCGCGTATGCGCTCTTGCGCGAGGCGCTGCGCGAGTCGGGACGAATTGGCATCAGCAAGATCATCCTGCGGGAAGAGCAGCACCTCGCGGCCGTCGAGGTCATCGACGACGCACTGGTTTTGACCATGATGCGGTTCGCCGACGAGCTCGCCGATTTGTCGGACTTTCACTTCCCCGCGCGAAACGGCATCAGACCGGCGGAGCTCAAGATTGCCCGTCAGCTCGTGGACAACCTTGCGGCGTCCTGGGATCCTTCCAAGTACACTGACGAATACCGTGACAACCTGATGCGCGTCATCCAGGCCAAACTGAAAGGCAAGAAACCCCGCCTGAAGGAGGCCGAGACTCCGCGCCAGGCCGAGGTCGTCGATCTGATGGCGCGCCTCAAGGCCAGTTTGGAAGGCCGCCGCGGGCGTGAAACCTCCGCCCGTCCGGCGGCGTCGAAGCACAAAGCGGGCGTCACCGCCCGGCGGGGACGGCCAAAGCGCGAGGGTAAAGGCGATCGCCGCCGGAAAATTGCCTAAATGCATCTCCCAGTCGAGCGAATTCATGTCTTCCAGTCAGCGTTCGCAAGGAGCACCCGTGGCGGTTACCGATTCCCCCCGTCAGCTGTCGCTCAACCGATCCGATCTCGTCCAGTGGTACCTCCGCAACCGTGAGCGGTCGCGGCTGATCTTCGATCTGATCGACCCGGCCGTCTATTACTCACGGCCCATCTCGCTGCGGAACCCGATCGTGTTCTACGAAGGGCATCTGCCGGCCTTCAGCCTGATTGCCCTGGTCAAGCGGGGACTCGGACGGCCGGGCGTCGACGAGCGCCTCGAGCAACTGTTTGCCCGCGGGATTGATCCGGACAGCGAGCAGACCGCCGTGCCCAGGAGCGGCGCGACGACGGTCTGGCCGCGGCGTGAGGAGGTGCTGGCCTTTGGCCGCGCGGCCGACGAGGTGATCCTGACCGCGCTGCGCGAGGCACCGTTCGTCGAGGATCGTCCGGCGATGCGGCGCGGGGAAGGCATCTTCACGGCGCTCGAGCACGAGGCGATGCATCAGGAAACGCTCCTCTACATGTGGCATCGTCTGCCCCACGAGCACAAACGACGACCCGCCGATCTCCGCTACGAGCTCCCGGCGTCACCGGTCGCACAGACGCGGATCTCGATTCCGGCTGGCGTGGCGACACTCGGTGCACATCGCGATCGCATTCCGTTCGGGTGGGACAACGAGTTCGGCGAGCACCGGGTGGAAGTCCCGGCGTTCGACGTCGACGCGCTGAACATCAGCAATGCGGAGTATCTCGAGTTCGTCGAGGCTGGTGGCTATCGCCGGCGTGAGCTCTGGTCCAATGAGGGCTGGGAGTTGATCCAGCAGGAACGCCTCGAGTACCCGATCTTCTGGCTGCGCCGGGATGGCCAATGGTTCTGGCACGGCATGTTCGAGGACATTCCGCTGCCGCCCGCCTGGCCCGTCTCCGTCAGTCAGGCGGAAGCCGAGGCATTCGCCCGGTGGAAGGAGCGGCGTTTGATGACCGAGGCGGAGTATCATCGCGCCGCATTCGGCACGCCCAGTGGTGATGAGCGCGATTTCCCATGGGGTAGCGACGCGCCTGATTCGACGCGCGGCAACTTCGACTTCACGAGCTGGGAGCCGGTTCCGGCAGGCTCGCGACCGGCGGGTGCCAGCGCCTGGGGCGTGCAGGATCTCGTCGGCAACGGATGGGAATGGACGTCCACGATCTTCGGACCCTTCGAAGGATTCGAAGCCATGGCCTCCTACCCCGAGTACTCAGCCGATTTCTTCGACGGTCAGCACTACGTGATGAAGGGCGCATCCTCCGCGACGGCACGCGAGCTCGTGCGCCGCAGTTTCCGCAACTGGTTCCGGCCCAATTACCCCTACGTTTACGCGGCGTTCAGAACTGCCGGACCCGCGGACACTCGGCGGTAGGCGCGCGCAGGCGCGCGCCGCCTGCAGTGAAGGAAGCCTGACACCATGGGAGTGACGAATCGTTCCCTCGTGGCCGAATTCGCGGCCGACGTCCGCCGCGATCTCGCGCTCGATCCGAAACAGCTCCAATCCAAGTACCTCTACGATCCGCTCGGCTCGTCTCTCTTCGAGGCGATCTGCCGTCTGCCGTGGTACCGGATCACGCGGTCGGAAACGCGGCTCCTTGCACGCCACAGCGATGCCATCGTCTCGACGATTGGCGACGACGGCGGCACGATCGTCGAGCTCGGGTGCGGCAGCGGTGAGAAGCTGATGCTCCTCGCCGAGACCCTGCAGGCCCGCGGCGGATCGGCCAGGGTCCATCTGATCGACATCTCGTCGCAGGCGCTCGAGCAGACCGAGCAGCGGCTCACGCGTTTTCAACATTTCTCCGTCGTGGGCCATCAATCCCCGTACGAGGAAGGCCTGCGTCGAGCCGTGGCGGCTCGCGACGGAAGGGGCCCGATGCTCGTTCTTCTGCTTGGATCGAACCTCGGAAACTTCGACACGCCTGCGGCAGCGGCGTTCCTCGCGCGGATTCGCCGTGCGCTGGCGCCGGGCGATCTCCTGTTGCTCGGCGCCGATCTCGTCAAGCCCGAACGGGATTTGCTCCTCGCGTACGACGACCCGCTGGGCGTGACGGCGGCGTTCAACATGAACCTGCTGGTGCGCATCAACCGCGAGTTGCACGGCAACTTCGATTTGCGAGCGTTCTCGCACCGCGCGATCTGGAATGCGGAGCAGCAGCGGATCGAGATGCACCTCGTCGCGCGCAAACCCCACGTCGTCACGATTTCTGATGCTGATGCGGTGGTCCCATTCCGCCGCGACGAGTGGATCTGGACCGAAAGCTCCTACAAATACACGCCGGATCAGATCGTCGACATGGGGGCGGAGTCAAACTTCGCCGCCAGCGAACAGTGGATCGACCAGGACGCGAAGTTCGCGCTGACGCTCTTCACCGCGATGTAGCCGTTTCTCCGTTGTCGCATTTCTCAGCGCTCGCGGGGCCCGACCTTTGTTCCAAGCGCGGCGGGGACCCCACCCCTGCCGCTGTCGCTCCGCGCTGTCGCGCATCGCGACGGTTCTACGTCAACTTCACGAGATCACTGGATGGACACACCGTCGTCGCACGGTTCAAGCGATCGGCGACGACGCCACTCGTCGCCGATCCGTCCTCGAGATTCGATCTCGTCTGGTCGACGGGGACCAACTACATCGTGCAGCCGTTTGCGAACCACAATGGTGGCTGCATGGCGTTCGGCCCCGACGGGTATCTGTACATCGGTATGGGCGACGGCGGTTCGAGCGACGATCCGATGGCGCTCGCGCAGAACCCGAACGAGCTGCTCGGGAAAATGCTGCGGATCGACGTGAATGTGGTGGATTCTCATCCGCAGGGCTTCGTCGTGCCCGGCGGCAACGCGGGCCTGACCCGTCCAGAGATCTGGAGCGTGGGCTGGCGGAATCCGTGGAAGTTCAGCTTCGACGATCCTGCGCGCGGTGGAACCGGCGCGCTCGTCGTCGGCGACGTGGGTCAGAACCTGTGGGAAGAGATCGACTACGAGCCTGCCAACACTGCCGGGCGCAACTACGGCTGGCGCAATCGCGAGGGCGCGCACGATCACGTCCTGACAACGCCACCGTCGTCGCTGCCGCTGACCGATCCGATCTTCGAGTACAGCCATCCCACCGGACACTCGATCAGCGGCGGGTACGTTTATCGCGGAGCCGCGATTCCGGGCGCGCGCGGCCGATACTTCTACGCCGATTTCGTCGATGCCCGGGTGTGGTCCCTCATGCTGACCGTCAATCCGACCACGGACGAGGCGACCGCGAGCAACCTCGTGGAACACACCGCCGAGCTCGGCGGTTCCGGCCTGCTCGGAAACATCAGCGGCTTCGGACTGGACGCTGCGGGCGAGCTCTACATCATCAGCTATTCGAGAGGCGCGATACTCAGAGTCGCGAAGATGCCAAGCGCCCCTGTCAACCTGCGGATCGCCGTCTTCTGATTGACGTTCGGCCCCGTCTCTTCCGCGTGATTCGGCCCCCTGCTAAACCTGCCAACCCTCGAGGTCGAGGGCTCGTCTAAAACCTCGATTGCCCTGGTGACCGTGCTGCCGAGGCGACCGAGCTCACGTGATTCTCCTGCTGACCTCACTGGCATGCCTGCTTGCCGCGCCGTCCTCTGCCGCGCGGCCGTCGATCCCGGCTGTCTCGCAGGCTTCCGCAATCCGTGTCGATGGCGAGCTGACAGAAGATGTGTGGCGGCAAGCGCCGCCGATCACCGGCTTTCTGCAGCGCGAGCCGGCCGACGGTGCGCCGCCGAGCTTTCCGACTGAAGCGCGCATTGCCTACGACACCACCTATTTGTACGTGGCCGTCTCGGCGACGGATCCCGATCCGTCGCGGCTGGTTGGAATCCGCACGCGCCGCGACGAGGGATCGCCATCGGACTGGATTCGCGTGCTCGTCGACTCATTTCACGATCGCCGGAGCGCGTTCGAATTCGCGGTGAATCCAGCCGGTGTGAAGCAGGACGCCTACTGGTTCAACGACGGCGACTCGGATCAAGGATGGGACGCGGTCTGGGAGGTTGCAGTCAATCGCAGTCCCACCGGCTGGCGGGCCGAATTCCGCATTCCATTCTCGCAGCTCCGATTTCAGCCGGCCGCGAAGACGACGTTCGGTCTCGCCATCGTGCGGCAGATCGGCCGGCTGAATGAGACGACGACGTGGCCCCTGCTGTCGCGCAACGCGACCGGCTACGTCTCGTCGTTCGGCGACCTGGTTGGCCTCGAACTCGATCGTTCCCCGAAACGGCTCGAGCTCGTGCCGTATCTCGTCGGCGACGTGACGCAGCAGCCGGTCGAAGCCGGCAATCCGCTCGAGCAGCCCACCGACCCGGATGCGGCGATCGGTCTCGATCTGAAGTACGCCGTGAAACCGGGGCTGACGCTGACTGGCACGGTCAACCCCGACTTCGGCCAGGTCGAAGCCGATCCCGCGGTCGTGAACCTGTCGGCCTTCGAGACGTTCTTCTCCGAACGGCGTCCCTTCTTCGTCGAAGGGTCCGGCATCTTCCGGTTCGATATCGACTGCAATGACGGCCAGTGCAGCGGCCTGTTTTACTCACGCCGGATCGGCCGCAGCCCGCACGGCGAGCCCGATGTCCCGGACGGCAGTTACTCACAGGCGCCCACGCAGACGACCATCCTCGGCGCGTCGAAGCTGACCGGGCGGATCGGCGCGTTCTCGGTCGGCGCGCTCAACGCTCTGACGGACGGCGAGCACGCCGTGATCACTGATGGTTTCGCTCGCCGGCGAGAGACCGTGGAACCGTTCACGAGCTACTCGGTCGTGCGCGCCCGGCGCGAGTTCGCCGATCAGTCCTCGCTCGGGTTCATGTTGACCGGGACCAACCGGAACCTGGACGTCTTCACGCGGAACCTGGCGGACCAGGCGTATACCGGCGGCATCGACTGGAATTGGCGCTTCAAAACGCGCTACGCATTTCAGGGCTACTGGGCTGGCAGCCACGTGCAGGGTGACCCCACCGCGATCACCGAGCTGCAGGAAAGCAACGTTCACAGCTTCCAGCGTCCCGACGCGGACTATCTGGACTACGACCCCTCGCGCACCACCTTGAATGGCTACGGCGCCCAGGCCTCGATCAACAAGATTGGCGGAGAGCGCGTGCGCTTCTCGTCGTCGGTGACCCTCAAGAGTCCCGGCTTCGAGATCAACGACGTCGGGTTCCTGCGTCGCGCCGATCAGCGCACGATGAGCAACTGGATGCAGTGGAAGCACGAACGGCCGTCGAAATACCTGCGAAGCTTTCGCTTCAACCTCAATCAGTGGGCCGGCTGGAACTACGGCGGCGACATGCTGTTCTCGGGCGGCAACGTCAACGCACACGCGGTGTTCGCCAACAACTGGAGCACCGGCATGGGCGTCAACGTGAACGTCCAGGGGTTCGACGATCGCGCCACGCGCGGCGGTCCGGGCGCGTACGACAACGGTCAGCGCGGGGTGTGGGCATATCTCAACAGCGACAATCGGCGCGCGGTAGCCGCGAGCGTGTTCATGTTCCGCGGCAACGACCAGCACGGCTCCCATTCGGCCGACTACAGCCCGTCACTCGACTGGCGACCGTCGTCTTTTCTCTTGATCAGCGGTGGTCTGCACATCGGCACGAACCACGACGAGTCGCAGTGGATCGAGCAGAGCGGCAGTCACTACGTCTTCGGCCTGCTGGATCAGAAGACCGTCGGCCTCACGACGCGCGTCAACTACACCGTGACGCCGACACTGTCGATTCAGTTGTATGCCGAGCCGTTCGTGTCCGCCGGTGACTACTCGAACTTCAAGGAGCTCGCCGACGGCAGGTCCCGTTCGTACGCCGATCGCTATCGCCCGTTCGCGTACACTGAGAACCCCGACTTCAACTACCGATCCTTCCGGACGACCAACGTCCTGCGCTGGGAATACGCTCCGGGATCGACGCTGTTCGTGGTCTGGCAGCAGGGCCGCGAGGACACGCTCGATCACGGCACCTTCCGCTTCGAGCGCGACTTCGGCGGGATCTTCGATGCCCGCGCCACGAACGTCTTCCTCGTCAAGCTGGCGTACTGGTTGAATTTCTAGCTTGCTCCGAGCTATCAGCTGTCAGCTTCCAGCTTCGGGTTTCGGGCTTCGGGCCTCGAGCCACCCACGCCAGAATCCCGAGCTCCGGGCCGCCCGTCGAAGACGGGCGGACAGGCCGAAGGCCGTCGCGCGAAGCGCGTGAAGCGAGCGGGGGTGGGGCCCCGCGAGCACCAAGAAATGCAGACTGAAGTCCCTGGCTATTCGATATTCTCCAAATACCGCGCCCGAGTGCGATCGACTTCATCGAGGATTTGCGCGGCGAGTTCTGGCGGTGAAAGCACGCGGGCAAGAGGGCCGAACCCCAGGATCCAGCTTCGAAGGGCCCAGTCGTTGGCGACGTCGAGCGTCAGGATGAGCCCCCCGTCCGCCCGATCCCGAGCCTGCTGTGAGGTGTGCCACACGCGCTCCTTGACGTACGGCGCGATTCTCGGCTCGAAGGCGATTTCGATCCGTTGCGGCGGCGTCCCCTGGTGCACGCCCAGTGAGTGCGCGAACGCGTCCTCCTGGGCATCGACCGGTTCGAACCGTTCCTCAGTGACCGAAAGGCTCGCGATCCGATCGATGGCAAACGTGCGTAGCTCTGCGTACTCGGGCACGAACGCGAGCACATAGAGCGTCCCTTGTGCCAGGACGAGCCGGTGCGGCTCGATCAGGTAATCCTTCTCGCGATTGCTGGAGAACGAGTGGTACCGCATCGTCACCCGGCGGTGGTGTAAGGTCGCGTCGAGCAACTGCGAGACGCGCGCGCTCCGCGCCCCTGACTCCTTCGGTGTGAGCGAATCGCCAGTCGAGATCGTCGCAGCCCCGGGCTCGGGCTTCGCCTGGATGACGAGCGGGAGCCGGTCGAGAAACTGCCGCATGCCGGGAGTCAGCGCGCCGGCCAGACGTTCGAACGCGCTGCGGACATCGCGTTGAAACGGCGTCGACGCCAGACACTCGACGAGCGTCCGGCTGAAGTAGAGCGCGCTCAACTCTCCGAGCGTGAAGCCCGTGTCGTCGAGCCGCCGGAAGGCGCGGTGTTCGAGCGTCCAGTACTTCTTGCCCTCGTGCGTCTCGTCGAACAACGGAAAGCCGGCAGCCTGGAGCGCCTCGAGATCGCGGCGGATCGTCCGCGTCGTGACACCGGTGCGGGCGGCGAGATCGTCGATGGTCAGCCGCCGCGACGCTTCGAGGTCGCGCAGGATCGACCACTGACGAATGACTTCGGCGTTGCGAGGCATTTGTGAGGAGTAACAGGAGGCAGGAGTCAGCAGTAATCAGAACGAAAACATACGTCACGTGAGCTGCTGCATTGTCCGCTCGAGCGCGGCACGGCGACGGGCTGAGCGGGCGCCGTACATCCAGTGGCCCGGACCCATCAGGCAACTGGACTATAACCCAGGGTCGGGGCCCGGCGGTCGGCGCTCGACGTAACCAGAACCCATAGAACCGAGAACCTTTAGAACCCCGCCCGAGAACCGAGAACCGAGAACCTGAGAACGGCGCGTTACCTAGCAACCAGGACCGTCGTCGTGCGTGTCGACTGATTCGCTGACGGATCCGAACAGGTCACGGCGATCGTATAGATGCGGCCGATGCCTCGTCCGGAACGCTCTGCGCGGACCTGGACGTGATGGGTGTCGAGCACGCTCCAGTCCGTCGCGGTGTTGCCATCACCCTGACCATTCTGCGGCTCGTTGCTGGACACGCTGAGGGAGCACGAGACGAGGTTGCTCCCGTCGCTGACCACATACGGCACGAAGACGTCGATCATCGAGTGACTCGGCGACAGCACCACCTTCGGCGAGGCGTCGAGCCCGACGATCGATGGAGCGATCGTGTCTCTGACGCTGACCGTTCTCGTCACCGCCGTCGTGTGGAAACCGTTGGTCGCAGTGTAGACGAGCGTGTAATCCCCAGGCGTGTTGAAATCCACTGTTCCTTGAACCATCACCGGAAGCGGACCCTCATCGTCGTGTGCCGTGGCTCCCGGATCGGTGAAGCTCGCGTAAGCCTCGACGGTCAGGGGATTCGCTCCGTTCAATGAGACAACCGGCGCACCGGGGAACGAGAAATAGGCGACGATGGCATCGTGATCGGACACGCGTTCGGCCCTGGCGGCATCTCCGCGCAACGATTCCGGGAAGTCCGCATTGCTTCGCGCGTACGAGAGCCGGGAGAACCGGCGCAGCGCGAGATCGTTCACGAGAACGTGGTCGAGCGCCTGCGCGTTGCCGTCGAAGACGAACGAGTACTGTTGCAGCGGACCGAGCGAGTCCCCGAGGTTCGTCAGGTTGGGATCCACGCGATCGGAGCTCGCGAGCGCCACCTGATCGGCCGGCGTCGGTTGTCCCTTGATCGTGCCGATCGAGTCCACGAAACCGTCATTGAAGGGGAACGCGTTGTAGTCTCCAACCGAGATCACGCGCTCCGTCGACTGCCGCGCCTGAATGAGATCCGCAAGAAACTCGGCCTGCGCCCGCCGCTTTGCCCTGATTCGCAACCCGTCGTCACCATCCACTCCGCTGAGCGAGCGGAGGTGATTGACGATGACGGTCACGGCCAGCTCCGCCTCCGACAGCGGATCGCTCACACCGACGCGGAGCACAAGCGGTGGGCGATCGTTCAGGAGCAACGGTTGTGACGGGTCATCCGGCGACACGTAGGTTGCGGTCTTGCCGATTTGCTCGACGCTGAGTACATGCACCGTCGATGACTTCACCAGGAAGCCGGAGTCGATTCCACCGATGTCGTTCCCTTCTTCGAGATACGCCACGTACTGCGGATCGGAATCTCCAGCCGCCACTGCGTCCGCGTTGATCCGCGAGGCGAGGCGCTCCAGGATCTCGAGATTCTCCACTTCGACCACGCCAAGAATGTCGGGTGAACGCAGAACGTGCCGAATCGAGAGCGATGCCTTCTGCAGCCGCAGCGTTACCGCTTCCGGCGTGAGCACGGCGTCATCCTTGTTTGGATCATCCGTCTCATCGAAGAAGCGTTCGAGGTTGAAGGAACCTACCGTGAACTCGTTGTCGGCCGGTTCCGGAACCGGCGCGGCTTGCTGCGAGCCCACGATCGTGCCGGCCCCGGGATCCGGAAGGATGGTATAGCTGCCGAAGTCGAAGTCGAGGACACCGGTAAGGCCGAAGATCCGTTGCCCCGACGCGACCTCGATCTTCGACGCGCCGACCTGACCGTCGCTCTCGATGCGCAGTCGCTCCGGATTTCCGTCGAAATGCGGGACGCAACACGGCAGTCCCGGGGGCACGTTACCCGAAGGATCGAGCCCGGGCTCGCGCACGGGGCGAACGAGGCCGTCGAGCACGCCGTAGAAGTCGCCATTCGAGGACGAGAACGCCGACGACTCGAAGACCGTACCGCCGGTCGGCGCGATGACGGTCAGATCGGCGCGAACCCGCATGCCTTCGAAGCGCTCGAGCTGCTCGTTGCCTCCCGACGGCGACGTGAACGAGGCGAGCAGAGCGATTGGGGCGGGCAGCGGTTGACCTGAGGCGAGCACTGCGAACGCGGGACCTCCGCTCAACTCGGTTACGGGCGGGTTCGGCGGCGCGGGCGCGAACTCCGACGGCACGCCGCTCACGTGCACGCCATCGCCGAGGGACGGTTTCAGCCCGGTGCCGCCGGTGAACACGAAAATGCCTTCCGAGGTGTCCGGGTTGCCGTCGTCTTCACCATCCTGCGTCTGAATGAAATAGCCGTTGGAGCGAAGCGCCGTGACGACGCCGGCCGTCGTGACGAACTGACCCGCGAACGGCGACGTCGATCCGCTGCCCTGAATCGCGGCGATGGAAGTGGTGACTGCCGCTTCGACAGCGAGACGGATTGACGCCGTGCCCGATCGGCTGCGTTCGTCGGCAATCCTCGCCGGCACCACGCGGAAGCCCGATGGACCCGTGACGGTCGTCTCGAACGAGAAGACGAGGTCTCCCGGGACTCGATCGCCACGAGTGCCGTCGTCGAAAAGGGGCTGCTCGGAACTTCCGCCAATAGCCGACAGATCGGCGGTCACGTTCGCAATTGGGCTCGGTGGAAATGCGCCGGGCGTGACGGTTACCGTCAGGAGAGTTACCCCGCCGCTTGCGATCGATGCGGGAACCGCCGCGCCGGCGCCGATGGGTCCGACGCCGAGCGTACTCTTGGGAAAAGGCGATCCTTCGACGAAGTCGGCGGCGTTGTCGTTCGTGTCCGTGAGTCCGCCATCGAGACGAATTGCGGCAGACTCGTTGTCGAGACCGGGCGCGGCTCCTGTGCCCTCGAAGCAATTCGCCGTTCCGTACCCGACGAAGTCGAGCGTCGAGGCAGGCGCCGGGCACGACACGGTCAGAAGCGTTGACGATGAGAGGAGCGCCACCTTGCCGTTGGTCGCGCTCATCGCGATCGTGCCGGACGCATCAGGAGACGGCAGCGGCTGCGTTCCCCCGCTGCCTGCTGCCTCCTGAACGAGGTAATAACCGCCCGCCGGAATGGTCCCAGTGAGCGCGGTTGCCGCCCACGAGCTGCCGGCGGCTGACGCGTATTGCACGGACCATCCAGTGACGTTCACGTCGAACGACTCTCGATTGCGAAGCTCGATGAAGTCGTTCCGATAGAACGCGCCGCTGTTCCCGCCACCGCCGTAGACCTGACTGATGACGACGTTGGCCGGCGGCGCGACGATCGACAGCGCAATCGTCGTGGATGCGGAACGCCCCTCGTTGTCGGTGATCGTGGCGGGCAGGTTGAACACACCCGGCGCACCCGTGATCGCGGTCGCACGGAAAGTGAAGACATTATCGCCAGCGACCTGGTCCGGATCGACGCCGTCATCGGCGAACGGCTGCGCAGAAGCGCCGAGGATGGAACTCAGGTCTGCCAGGACCATGAGGCCCGTGCTCGGCGGACTGGTGCCAGGAGAGACGGTGACAGTCAGGATTGCCGGGTCGCCGGAGTGAATGGCCAGAGGGTTCGCGGCACCAATCCCGCTCAGGCTGCCGGTCGTGCTGTTGCGTGGCGTCGGGGCGCCAAGCGCGAAGTCTGTTGAATTGTCATCGGTGTCGGCCGCGCCTCCGGCTTTTCTGATCGCCGCATTCGTGGCCGAGAGCGTGCCCGTAGGGGCCGTCTCCGAGCAGTTCGTGCCCGTTCCGTACCCCAACAAGTCCGCAATCGTTACACCTGTCGGACAGGCACCCGAGAGCGCCGTGCCGACGCGCACCAAGGCCACTTTTCCTGCTCCGGCTGCCATCGAAATGCCGCCGGTCGCATCCGGTGCCGGCAGCGAGACCGTGCCGCCTCCGCCGGTGGCCTCCTGAACCAGGTAGTACCGCCCGGGCTGGATCGTTCCTGAGAGTGTCGTCGTCTGCCATGAGGTGCCCGTGGTCGCAGCGTATTGAACGGTCCATCCCGTCACGGTTACTGGCGTCGCTCCCCGATTGAACAGCTCGATGAAGTCGTTTCGATAGCTCGCTCCAGCGTTGCCGCCGGCGCCGTAGACCTGGCTGATCACGATGTCCGGGCTCACCGCGCGCGGCCCTGTCGATGCCAGCGCAACCGTAAGGAGACTCAGGAGAAGCGTTCTCGGCAACCTGGCTGCATTCATGAATACCCCTGGGGATGTGTGTGTCTACGCGGGAGCGGCGGGCCGATTCTCCGCGACCGTTACCGGGGCAGTCAACGACGGCGGTGCAACTCGACCGTAAAAATCTTTCCGGCATGTGACCTCTCCTGTCACACCCGGCCTCTAGACTGAGCTCAACGCAGGGCGGAGAGGCACCGAACGCCGACTCCGCCGGGAGGACTTCGAAATGTCTCGCTTTGACGGATCCCTGGCACTGAAGCTCGACTTTGGGGAGATGACGACCACGACGTTTCCGTCGAGGTCAGGGATCCGGCTGGCGCCCTCCGCGCGCCTGACCGGTCCCGGCAAGTACGAAGTGCTCACGCATCGCCGACGCCAGGCCCAGATCAAGGCGCGGCGCCTGCTGGAGCTTGCCGACGGCGAGGCGGGGAAGGTCTGAAAGGGGGAGCGACGTGAGGACCACGCGAAAGAGCGACGTCGATCACATCTGTGCGCGCCACGCGATCTGTTTCCAGTGCTTCAGGGCAGGAGCGGAGCGGACGCTCGCACGCCGTGAAGCCTGGGCCCAGCGCTCGCTGCCATTCGAGGCCGAACCGGTTGACAAGTCGCCCCGAGCGATCGCCCATCGCCGTCAGATGCTGGAGCACCTTGCGAAGAGCGCGCGGCACGCGTAGCTCTGGCGGGACGAGTGCCCGCGCGTGTTGAAGTGCTGGCGTTCTAGCCGGCACCCGATGCGCCGCCGCCTGCCGCTCCAGCTCCCCCGGCCCCGCCCGGTCCGCCGCCGCCGCCCCCCGCCGCGATGAATGCGGGGAACGCGTCGTCGTCTCGAACGGTCGAGAGCACACGAAACCAGGAGGGCAGTCCGCTTGGATGCCGCCGCATGTACTTCGACCACGCGCCGGCGAGGCCGAGTGTGACCGCGAAAGGCAGCACCCGCGTGGGGGATTCGACCGTGAGCCGATCGCGATCGTACGCGACGCTTCTCAAGTGCCGCCCGAACGAGCGCCACGCGGCTGCGCGGCGGAGCCCGTCGTTGGTCAGCGGTGTCGAGGCTGCCGTCGCGATGAGGCTGGCAATCGCAACGACCATCACGGCGCCCGGGATGAGCATCGGCCACAGGCCGAAAGTTCGCGCGAGGACGCCCGCCGCAATCAGACCGGCGCTGGCCAGAATGATGAGTGTGACCGCGAGGTAGTTGTAGCGCTGCCGCACACGATTGCGGTCATCGTCGAGGAGCCCTGCGGCGCGGAGCTCCTGGCGGACGGCCGTGCTGAACGAGCCAAACCGGCGGCCGATTCGACGTCGGGCGGTCATCAACGCCACCGTGTCACCGTCGCTGCCGCCGAAGGCCGCGTCGAGCAGGGCGCGCTCGGCGGGCGAGAGGGATTTGCCTTGGGCGATTCGCCGCAGCTGAAAACTCCGCTGACCGAAGATCCCGCGCTGCTCTTCGACGATCGTCAGCACACCACGGTCCGCGAGACCGAAGACCGCTGCCATCGCATGCTCGAGCGACGATCGTCCGTTTGCCGCAAGCGTGCCGGCCAGGTGCGGCGGCAAATCGTCGGGGACCGCTAAGGCCGGCGGAACGAGCCGCAGATCGCGGGGCGGCGCGTCGTACTGCTGACGCATCCCGAAAAGCAGGATCAACCCGCCAAAGCCGATGACGACCGCCGCCGTGATCCATTTGGGCGCCAGACGATCGGCGGTGAGACGACGCTGCTGCCAGGCAGGCGGCTCGGAGATGAGGCTGCCCGGTGGAAAGTTCGCGCTGGCTTCGAGCCAGCCGTTCGGTCCAACCTGACGCCCCGTTGCCTGGAGGAGGAGGTCACCGCCGATGGCGTCGCGCCGCCACTCAATGCGCTGGTTCTCCACCCGGTGCGCGCGCACGTGTGGCTGCAGTACCGCGCCGACGCGATCCTCGACCGTGCCCGGCACGCGCAGCGTAACCGACGCGTCATCGATGCGATACGCGTGCTCGGTGGGAAGACCGCGCCATGCGAGTAGATCTCCTGTGGGAGTCTGCTCGATGACGCCACGTACGACGTAGATCAGGGTGAAGGTGTGCGTGGAATCTGCGACGGGTTCGAAGCGCCAGGTCACGCGGACCTTCGATTGTCCTGAGACCTCGACGTGGTCTGTGCCGGTCCCGACCGGAAAATCGCGCCCGTCCATGTTCGCACGGACGATCTCGACGCCGTCGGTCCTGCGGGCTGGAATCTCTCGAAAGACGTGACTGAACGTACCGTTCTCGAAGGTGAAGACGACGGTTTCCGTCACTTCCAGCAACCCGCCGCTCCGTACCCGGACGTCAGAATCGAACCGGCGGGCCGAATAGGTCTTCGCTTCCGCGGCAGCCGGGATTGAGCACAGCAGGATGAACGCGACGCACACGCGTTTCAGCCGCATGGCGTGAATGATACGGCGAAACGGAAGCAGAGAGGGGTTTAGAAGGAACAGGAGAAAGGGAGCAGGGGAGTGACTCCCTTTGCTCCTGTCGGGCGCGTCTGACGGCTTACATGCGCCCGCGACCCCGTCCAGGTCCCGGCGGCGGCAGATCGCGTGCTTTCTGCCGCTGGTCGGGTGTCAGGACTTGTGCTATCCGCAGCTCGGTGTCGACACGCCCGGCGAGTGCGGCGGCCTCCGCTTCCGCAATGGAAGCCTTCAACTGTTCGATCTGCGCCGTGTCCGGTGTGTCGGCGAAGATGGCGACGGTGAGCTGATGCTGCAGATCGCCCATCTTCCGGCCCGTGGCCTGATCGGGACGGCGCTCGTCCATGATGCCGCGAATCTGCTCGCGCTGCGCGTCGGTCAGATTCAACTGCTGTAGCATCGAGAGAGGTCCGGGTCCGCCGCGCCCGGTGCCGAACCCGTGCTGAGGCGGCGCGCCAGCCGGCGCCTGCGCGGACACGGCGGTCATTCCGGCTGTGGCAATGACGACCGCGGCCACCCCCGCCATCGCCGTCCAGAGTATGCGTGACGAAATTCTCATCGGTGTGCGCTCCTGTGCCGTCTTAGACTGCCGCAGTTCCGCGGATATTCCCGTCAGGCCGATTCAGGCGGCGGGAATAATCACGGTTCCGCGGAAGTCCAAGGTGGAGGGCAGAAGGAACCGCTGAGTGGACGGCGACCGCGGACTCGTCGAAGCCGCTGCCGCGGGCAGCCGTGACGCGTTCGACGAGCTGGTCCGACGCTACCAGGGGCCGATCGTGAACCTGGCGCGGGCGCTGACGGCCGGTAGCGCAGATGCGGAGGACCTCGCGCAGGAGGTGTTCGTGCGGGCCTGGCGCAGCATCGCGGGCTTTCGAGGCGACAGCACGTTCCGCACGTGGCTCTACCGGGTGGCGTTGAACGTCATTCACTCACATCGCAGCCGGCTCGGTCGGTTCCACCGGCTCTTCATGACGCCATCGGATCCCGAAGCCCCCGATCCGACGGAGCGGGCGCCCGATGGGTTCGACCTCGAAGAGGATTTTGTGCGCCGGGACGCGATCGATCGGGCGCTCGGTGCGCTGCCGGAGGAACTTCGCGAGGCCGTGACGTTGCGGGATATTCAGGGGCTCGACTATCGGGAAATCGCCGCCGCGCTTCACGTGCCGATTGGGACCGTGGAGTCGCGGATCTTCCGTGCGCGCCAGCGGCTCCGCCCGTTGCTCGAGTCGCTGCGCCGGCGGTAACCGCTTCGCGGATGGCAATGGCAGATGGCAAATGGTAAATGGCAAATGGCAAATGGTAAAGACTAAGGGTAAATGGAGCGTCCGGCTTTAGACGGACCTTACAGCGGACCGCGACAAGCGAAGGACCCAAAGCGGACAGCTGCAACCGAAGAATCGGTAGCGGACGACAAACGAAGGACCAATCATGACCTGCGATGATGCGCGCCGGATGATCGCGCGGCGGGCGGACGAGAGCAGTGACGTCGGATCGGACGCGGCGCTCGATGCGCACGTGTCAAGCTGCGCCGGCTGCCATGCTGCCCTGCAGGAGCAGCGCGAGGTCGTTGCGGTGCTCCGATCGCGGCCGCTCGTACCGGTGTCGGCCACCTTTTCGCAGCGCCTCGCCGCCCGGCTGGATGAAGCATCCGGCTGGTTCGGAATCGCGGACTGGCGGATCTGGACCTTCCGCGTTGCGCCGATCGCCGCCGCGCTCGCGCTCGTCGCCCTTCTCACGTCGAGCGCCACGCAGACCCAGACGTCGCCGAGCAGTACGCACGCGTCCTCGACAGTCACGATCGACGAATGGGCGCGAAGCGGGCTCGATGCGTCCAGAGTGTCATCGATGCTCTGGCAGAAAGAGGTGACGACGGAGTCGCTGCTCGAATCGATGGTCACCGGACACCGGCCGTCCATCATCGGAGAGTCGAACGGTGTCCGATAACCGCGTCCGCGTCTGGTTCTCGCTCTTCGTGCTCGCGGTGTTCTGTCTCGGTCTGGCCGCCGGGGTGGTGATCGGCAGAAGGATGGTCGGTTTCCCCGGACCACCGTTCGGTCCGGGGTTCGGCGGGCCGGGGCGTGGGCGCGGCGGTCCTCCACCTGAACGGCTCGTCGAGCGTCTGACGTCCGAGCTGCAGCTCAATGCCGACCAGCGCACGCAAATCGACGCCATCCTGAAAGCGCGGCGCCAAAAGCTCGAGGATCTCCAGCATGACGTGCACGCGCGCTTCGAACGCGAACAGCAGGAGCTGCGCGACGAGATCCGCAAGGTGCTGACGCCGGATCAGCAGCAGCATTTCGACAAGCTGATGCAGGATGAGCCTCGGGGGCCCGGCAGGCGCGGGCGTCCACCGCGGCAGCCCGGAAACGTGCCGTAGGCCTTGTCCGAGCAGTGCCGGAGATTCAGGCGCGCAGGCCCGCGCATATCGCAGTGAGTGATCCATGCAGATCCATCGAGCCATCATCATCACGACCCTCGCGCTGGCGCTGTGCGCGAGCGGCCTGGCCGCGCGCACCAAGCGCGCGAGCACTGACAGCCACTGGCGAACGACGGACATCACCGTCGACGGCGTTCCGACGGATTGGGCCGGTCCACTCGTGCCGTTCAACGATCAACCGGTCTCGATTGCCGCAGCGAACGACCGCGAGTTCCTGTTTCTGGTTCTCACGACGAGCGAGCTGAGCGCACGCATGCAGATCATGCGGCAGGGTCTGGTCGTCTGGATGGACCCGAGCGGCGGGGACAAGAAGCACTTCGGGATCAAGTTTCCGGTAGGCGGCGGAGGTGCCGAGGGGACGCGCGGCGGTCATCGATCGTACGGCGGTGCACCACCGCAGGGCCAGGATTCGACCGACGATCATCCGCAGAAGCCGCCCGACGCACAGAACGAGCCGCCGAACCGGCTCGAGATCTTCGGTCCTGGAAAAGATGATGTGCGGAGCTTCACGGCGGACAAGGCGCCTGGCATCGAGGTCAAGGTCGGACAAGCCGAGGGCCTGCTTACCTACGAGCTCAAGGTGCCGCTCGAATCGAACGACGCGCATCCGTATGCCCTCAATGCGAAGCCCGGATCCGCGATTGGCGTCGGCATTGAGACGCCGAAGATGGACACGCAGGAAGGCCGCGGCCGCGGCTCAGGCGGCGGGGGATACGGTGGTGGAGGCGGAGGTCGCGGTGGCGGTGGCTTCGGCGGTGGCGGGATGGGAGGCCACCACGGCGGGGGTGGCGGAGGCGGTGGTCAGCGCAGCGAGTATCAGCGTCCGAATCCATTGCACGGGTGGATGACGGTGCAGCTGGCGGCCGACGACGCGCACAAATAGTGCACGGCGTAGCTTATCGTCGCGTCCAGAACAGCGCAGCGAACCCCGGAAAGAACGCGAACGTCCACGAAGCAAAATTACGCAGGTAGTTCGGTCCTGCCGGTGACGGATTCGTCCAGATCCCGGAGATCGCATAGAACGCGGCGCCCGAGAGCAGGGCGGCGATGACACCTTGAAGGATTGCGACGCTCGTACTCTTGCCGCCGCCGAGCACCGCTTCCAGCAGACCAAAACAGATCCACAGGAGCATCCACATCAGGAACATCGCGCTCCATCCCATGGCCGGGGCGAGCGCGTAGAACCCGCCCGCTGCGACGACGCCGATCATCGGGCCGATGAGGGCGCCGATGAACGGCTGCTTGACACGCGCCCCGACGAGCCCGCCGATGGTCATGCAGATCGCGGCGCCGTGGATCATGCCGTAGCCGACCCGATTGTGGAGGCGCAGCGCGGCCCACACGAAATCACCGAGCGTACTCAAGGCGCCGAGCAGGACCGCCGCCACTAGAGCATCGATCACGTCATTCCTTCGTCCGCGCCGCCGGTCGCCGTCATTGGATCACGCTGGCATAGAGCGCGTTGAACAGCAGCTTGAACGTCCCGTGCGGCTGAGCACGCTCGAGGATCTCCGGTCCGAAGAGCAGAATCCGCCCCTTGCCCACGCGCGCCTCGACCGCGGCGACGCAGCCGTCCAGATACTTCTGACCCCAGGCCCAGCCGCTGTGAAGCGGCGCCGGGTTGTCGAACCACGCGATCGCGTGGACGCCGGCGGCGGCTGCGTTCGGACCCAGCTTGAAGACCGGGCTGTTGTCGAAGAAGAAGTCGGTCCGCTCCGTCATCCCACGCGCGAGCGGATGATTCACGTCGACATGCGCGGTCAGCACTGACCCGGGCACGAAGAATTCGGATCGCGGGCGGGTGACGCCGTTCTCGATCGGCAGTTGCAGCAGCGCTGCCAGGTTCGCCGCCGAGTCGCCGATGGCGACGACGGTCCCGCCGTTTTCCGCGAACTGCTTGATCTGCGGAACGGTACGGTCACCGGTGACACGACCGAGCTGCGCACGGTATTCCGCCGGCACGTCAGCCTCCTGAGGTGCGCCACCGCGTCCGCCACGTCCGCCTCCCTGTGAGGGGATGGCGCCGTTGGGAAAGATCAGGACGTCATATTTCGCGTTCAACCCACCGCTGTCGAGTGTCGGCGGATAGACGCGATCGAAATGGAATTCGAACTGCTCGAGGATCCACCGCGTCCAGCCGGACTCAATCGACCCTCCGTACTGATCCCAGAGACCGATACGCGGCGCGCGCAGCTTGGGTCCCGATCGCGGCTCACCCGGGGCACCATCGAAGTCGAGCCCGAGGGTTTTTGCGAGCTCCTGCAGGCGGCCGAGCGTCGTGTTCTTCACTGCGACCGCGTACGAATCATCCAGGTATACGTCCTCGCCGGCCGTCAGCAGCCGGTTCACGGCGATGACCGAATCGTTGACGCGCGGACTGAATCGGTAGCGGGTGGCGTCTGCAGTGCCGCTCACGCGGCCTGGGCGCGGCTTGACGTTCCAGTCCGTGACTTTTTCGAACGGCCCTGAAAACGCTTCGAGAATGCGATCGAACTGCACCCCCATCTGGAAGGCCAGCGTCCAGCCGGCATTGTCGTACGGGGGCGTGGGCGGCGCGCCCGGATACGGAATCACGTTCGGATGATCCTGCGGCTCGAACATGTCCATCACGTGCGGCCGAAACGCCTGGGCCGTCATGACCACGAACGATCCCGCGGGGTAGCGTTTGGCACCGTCCGGCTTGGGACGCGGCTGCTGGCGGATGCCGGCGCCCGCGCCGCCAGCGCCTGGCGTGTCCGACGTCACGTCCGCGAGTCGTGCTGACACGCCGACACCCGCTGACGGGATATCGAAGTCGCGCGTCGCGCGCAGCACCGTGACGTTGACCTCGCGCAGCGCGTTGATGAACTTGATCGCGGTCAGGAAGTCGGGCTGGTCGGACGGGATGATGTAGCCGCGCGGATCGCGCAGGTCCGGCGTGCGCAGTGACGCCCAGACCTCCGCCTCACGTTCCGCATTCCCGTCGCCTCCTCGTCCGCCGCCGACGCTCGTGCCCATCCGTTCCGCGGCGGCCTGCATCCGCGTCGGCGACGGCGTCCAGGTATCCTGATTGCCGCGCTCGATGGCACGCTGTCCCATCTTGTAGATGTTGTAGAGCAGGTTCTCGCGGTTCCTCGACGCGTAGTCGAGCACCGCGCGGTTGAACGAGATCGAGTAGTCGATCGACTGGTTGAAGTGCCACTCCTGCGGCGCGATTGGATACGGCAGATCGCGGTTGGGAATCTGCCGCTGGAGGACGAGCGGAATCCGCATCGGCGTGGGGCTGCCGATCGTTTCCGTCAGGATGGCGATGATGTTGTGGAAGTTCCCGGTATTCCGGATACCACCGTTCCACCAGCCGTCGTAGGCGCCCCCCGATGCCATCGTCACGCCCGGCTTCCCTTCGGCGGCCAGCCGCTGATGCATGTGTGTGCCGAGCGCCTGCAGCCCGAGAATCAGCAGCGGATCGAGGTTGTAGTTGTAGGGGTCGCGCTGAGGCGACGACCAGGCGACGGTGCCGGCCGGTCCGCTCTGGTGATGGTTGTAGAGAATCTGGGGGAACCACTGGTGATAGAGCACCCGGTTGATGTTCTCGGTCTCCGCCTGCGTCGACGCGAAGAAGTCGCGATTGTTGTCGTGGCCGATGTACTTCTGATACAGGCGGGGCAGCCCGTTGAACGTGCGTTTCTCCGGTGACGGGTTCCGCATGTACCAGTTGGAGACGAGCTCGTTGCCATCAGGATTCGCGTGCACGAACAGGATGATGCAGTCGTTCAGGAACCGCATCGTCTCCTCGTCGGTCGCGCTCGCCATCCGGTAGAGCATCTCGACCAGCTGCTGCGCCCCGAGCGTTTCGGTCGCGTGCAGACCACCGTCGATCCAGACGACGGCCTTGCCGTCACGAGCGAGGCGATGCGCGTCAGCGTCGGTAAGCCCCTCCGCCAATGCGAGCCGCCGCGAAGTGTCCTTGTACTTGGCGAGCTGGCGATGGTTCGCGGGAGAGGTGACGATCGCCATCAGCTGCGGCCGTCCCTCGGCGGTCTTGCCCATCTCCTCGACGACGATGCGATCGGATTCGGTGTCGAGCTTGTGCCAGTACTGGGCGATCTGCGTGTAGTTGGCGAGCTGATAGTCGTCGCCGATGTTGAAGCCGAATTGTTCCTTGGGCGTGGTGATCCGCGTCTGCGCACCCGCCGGTGAGAGCAGACACGCCGCGAGCAGGATCACCGGAAGGATTCGGAGCTGGCGAATCATGCGGCGGAGTATAGCGCCTGCGGCCCGGCGAGCGAGTGAAGCGAGACGAGCCGACCGAGCGAGCGGGGGTGGGGCCCCGCGAGCGCTGAGAAATGCAGACAGGTGGTAGCAAGCTGGCTGTCAGCCGGCAGCCGCAAGCGGAAGCCGGAAGGACCCTTCGCTATCTCATTGCCTCGAGCGCCGAGAGCACCTCGTTGACGTCCGCTTCGGTGTGCGCGGCGTTGACCTGGAAACGGATCGTTTCGTCGCCGCGCGGCACCACAGGAAACGTGAGGCCGACCGCGAGGATGCCCCGATCGAACAACCCGCGAACCATCGCGCGTACGCGGTCGGTGTCGCGGACCAGCAGCGGCACGACTGGATGTGGCCCCGGGATCGACTCGAACCCGAGCGATTCGAGGCCGCGACGGAATTGCGCCGTTCGCGCGCCGAGGTGCGCGAGCCGTTGCCGGCCTTCGGGGCTGTCCGCGATCTCGACCGCGCGGACGGCGGCCGCGCAGTCGGCGGCGCCGAGCGGATTCGTGTAGATGTAGGTGTCCGCCTTCTGCCGGACGGCTTCCGTCACCTCCGCACTCGCGGCGACGAACCCGCCGTTGACGCCGAACGCCTTGCCGAACGTCCCGATGAAGATGTCCACCGACGTGCCGCAGAACTCCTCAGTGCCGCGTCCGGTCGCGCCGTAGGCGGCAATGCCGTGCGAGTCATCCATCACGGTGATGACCCCCTCGCGAAACCGGGATTCGTGCCGTCGCGTCAGGCTCACGATCGCGTCAACGGGGGCGTTGTCTCCGCGCATGCTGAAGATGCCATCGAAAATCACGATCACGCGGCCGGTACCATCCGGTACGCGGGATAAGTGCTCGTGAAGGTCCGCGACATCGTTGTGCTTGAAGATCGCGCGTTGACCGGACGGGACGTTCGCGATTCGCATCGCGCGAATGATGCAGTTGTGATTGAGCTCGTCGCCGATCCAGAAGGTGTCCGGCCCCGCCAGCGTAATCGCCAGCCCGAGCATCGTCGTGTACGCGGAATTGAAGGTCCGGGCGGACGGCCGGGCCACGAACTTCGCGACCCGCTGCTCCAGTTCCTGATGCGACGCGAACGTGCCGTCGATGAAGCGGACGGCGCCCGGACCCACTCCGAACTCGCGCGCGGCGTGATCGGCCGCTTCGAGCAGCGCCGGATGATGCGACAGCGAGAGGTAGCTGTTGCTGTTCATCCGGATGAACTCCGCGTCGCTGCCCTGCAACCGGTAGCGCGGACCTCGCGCACCTTCGGGCGGCCGATAGCCGACGATGATCCGTTCGGGCGACTTCGCCCGTCCTTCCTGCTGAAGTTTTGCGACGTCGGCGACCAGGGAGGGATTCAGCTTGGCGAGTGACATGGGCTCAATCTTACTTGGGTCGTGCTGGGCTGTCGCGGACATGGAAACAGGTCTTGTATCAGCAGCGCCTGCGGCCACAGCCGAGCGCGAAGGCGCGAGGCTGTAGCGAGCGACAGCCTTGAGCCGTCGCGATGCGCGACAGCGCGGAGCGACAGCGGCGGGGGTGGGGTCCCCGCCGCGCTTGGAACAAAGGTGGGGCCCCGCGAGCGCTGAGAAATGCTGACTGGGCGCGGTAGCGAGCTATCCGCCCGGAGAATGCTCGAAGGCCCATGCGCCGAGTTAAGAGTCCCGTGAGACTCGCGCGTTACTGTGAACCCCGACGAGGGAGTGGAGCTTCTGCAGTCGGGGGGTTGGCGTACTGCGAGTCCGTGTTGAACGTCTTCAAGAACTCGATGATCTGGTAGCGCATGTCGTCGTCCAAATTTGGGTAGAACGACCATTCGTGGCCGGTGTTCCAGTTGCCGGTCATGCGCGTGTCGAAGAGTGATGGCTTGAGGCCGGGAGGCAGCGTGTACTTCGACGAATCGCTCTGATACCCGAGCTTGACTGGATCGTATTCGCGCTGACCGAGCGTGAACGTCACGGGGCGCTGCGCTGCCGGCAGCAGCAGGTCGTAGATCGTCGGGACCGATCCGTTGTGAAGGTACGGCGCCGTCGACCAGATGCCGACGAGCGTCTTTGAGCGGTACACTCTGCGCCCCTTGGTGTCTCCCCACTTCTCCGAGTCGAGCAGCGGCGCGCGGAACGTCGGACTCCACCGGTCACCGGGCCGCAGATTCCGGTTTTCCCACTGATCGATCGTTTGCTGATCGAGTCCCTTCTCCCTGTAGGCGACCTCCTTCACGCGCTTGATCAATTGCAGCGCGGCGTAGGGGAAGGGCTTGACGGATCCGTCAGCTTCCTCGACCACCTTCTCCCAGTTGATCGCGGTCAACGGGTCGGTGCCGACTTCCTGGAGGGAGAACAGCCGGTAGATGCGGAGCTGTCCGTCGCTCTGCCACGTTTCATGACAGCCGGCGCAGTACTTCATGAAGAGCGTCCGGCCGGCGGCGGCTTTCGTGGGATCAATCGCCGGAAAGAACGCCGGCCACTGAGGCGCGGTGAGCTTGTAGGCATGCGTTTCGAGCTGGTGCAGGTTGTCGACCCGCACGCTGCTGACGAACGTCCGTGGATCGAATACGGCGCCGACGCCGAGCGCCTGCCCGATATTCCGTTCCATGACCGAGTTCGTGTTGGCGCCCCACTGGAGCCAGCCGGTCAGCTCCATGCCCCAGATGTGCGGAAAACTGACGGGCGCGTCAGCGGGGAGGCTGTTGGCGCCGATCCCGCCGAAGAGCTCGTCGCGCCCGATCCCAAATGCGTCGAGACGGCCGTAGCCTTCGGGGGTGCTGATGCCGAGTGACTTGGCAAGCGTCGGGATGTTGCGCATCGCGTCGACCCGCGCCAGAAGCAGGCTGCGGTTCTGCCCGAGCGCGCGCGTCATTTTTTCCCACGCGCCTTCCATCTGCGCATCGTCGGGATCCGACGCCTGACGTGCCGTGCGCACGTCCTTCACGCGTTGCCAGAACCGCGCGAGCCGCGCCGGCTTCATCACGGTCCGCTGTGTCTCGATGACCAGGTCCTGCAGGAAGCTGTTGACGAGCGCCATGTTCGGTCCGCCGTCGAGGCGGTACGCGCGGCCTTGATATTGGATCTGGCCGACGTGACAGGCCGAGCAGTTGAGCCCGATCATCTCCAGCCCGGAGATCTTCGACGGTGCCGAACTGACGCCGACCGGCAGCCCGTACGGGTTGGCGGGGCCTTTCGGATCCGACAGCAGCCCGTAGCGTTCGATGTTGTCGAGGAACGGACGGACTTCCGGGCGGCCGTTACGCGTGCCGGTCTCGACTTCGAGCGCCAGCAGCCAGTCGAGAGGGTAGATCTCGCCCCCTTCGGAGAGGTGATAGAACGCCGATCGTTCGGCACCGGCCAAGCCGTTTTCACCTTCGACCGGAGGCGGGGGCGGCAGGGCTTCCGCCGCGATCGGTTGCGGTGCCCGGGCCACGCTGATCTTGAAGGCAGCGGCCGCGGCCAGCGCGAGCACCGCCAGAGCCATCACGATCCGAACGATCCACTTCATACAGAATCCTTCCCCGGTGCGGATCCCTGCGCGGCCGTCGCGAACAGATCCGGGTCGAGCGATGTGGGCTCGCGGCGGGGCACGCCATTCAGTTCGTGTCGCAGCCGCGAGATTCTTTCGTAGACGACACGCCGGACGCGATTGACACCGCCGAGGGGCGCATGCTCCGGCAGCGAGTGCCATGGTGTGTAGGAGATCTGTTCGGCGAGCGTCATCTGCGCGGGGGACTGAAAATCCTGCGGCGGAATCGTGATCGTCGCCACGCGACGGAACGGCGCGCGCGCCTCGTCCCACTCGACGGTGGAGTCTTCGATCGACATGCCGCCGACGTGGCGCTGCACCATGAACTCGAACGTTGCCGGACGGTCGCGCAACTGCGCAGCCATGACCTCACGCAGGAAATCAGGCGAGCTGGACGCGGCGTTCTTCGCGGCCGGATCGACGGCGGTCGATCTGGCCGAGTACTTCACCGCGTGCGGGCCAAGACGATATGGAGTCTGACTCCAGTAGCGCAGCGCGAGCACGTTCGATGCGGGCTGGAGCGACGCCATGAGCGCCTTGAATTCGTGCAGGCGCCAGGGCAGACGCGCGAAGTAGTACTCGAACAGCCGGAACGCCGGTGTCTTCGCGGCAGCGCGGCTGAACGCCACGTAGTGGTCGACGCTGCTGATGAAGAACCGCGGAAAACTCGCCAGCACGAAATCCTGCGTCTGCTCGTCGCGCTCGTCATCGAGGATCTTATGACCGGGAATGTTCAGCAGCTTGATCGCCATGCCGCGCTGATCGCGGCGCGCGTCGGGCTGCACTCGAGGTGAGCCGTTCGAGAACCGGATCCATGACGGATACGTATGAGGTTGCGCGAAGAGCCCGTGTCGCAGATCCTCCGGAACGTCAGCGTCGACCCGGAACTCCGCGCGTACGCACCCGTGATGCTTAGGGTGCGCGTCACGCCGCGCAAGGGCGCCAGGCGGGGAATCGCGCCGCACGGTCGCGCTGATCAGCTCGGCGATTACCTGGATCGCCGCTTCCTCCCCCGCTTCAATTGGAAGATCGCGATCGACTGGAACGGTCATGTGACGGTGTCGGAAGGGGCCGCGCACCCGCGGCGAAGCGCGCATGATCCCGCGTTCGCGAAGCACGTGTCAACGGATTTGGCGCGGCGCGAGTCAGCGCCGGTCGTGCACGAGTGGCACATCTGATGGGCGATTCCGTTTGACGTTCAAGGGGCCGACCGACTATGGTTGAGGAAACTCATGCCAGTTTCCGGTCAGTTTACGACGGACCGATTCGGCTACTCGGTTCCGATCGACGCGCCCCTGTACGTGACGTTCCCGCTCTACTACGAGGACGTCAGTATCCTGCTCTTCCCGTACCTGACTGACGCGCAAGCCGCCGCCGCGCTCGTGCCGCCGCAGTTCGATCTCGTGCCGGTCGATCCGGACGGGAAGTTCGCGCTTGCTCAGGTCGTCTTCGCCCGCTATCCGTTCTCGAACGTCGGGGCCTACAATGAAGTTGCGCAGACGGTCGTCGTGACCTACAAAGGCACACCGGGTGCGTACGCCATCCGCCTGCACGTGACCAACGATCAGGCGATGGCAGCCGGGCGCGAGATCGGCGGCTTTCCGAAGAAGTTGGGGATCATCTCGTTCGACGAGGGGCCGACGTTCCTGAGCACGCTCGAATCGCCGAAGGGGCTGCGCATCTGCTCGGGTGAGATGGATGCGCTGCAGCCGGTGCAGGGCACGTCGTCGATGCCGATCACGTTCTATTCGGTCCGGGTCATTCCGAATCCGGAGAACGCGGCGCAGCCGTCCATCCGTCAGGTGATCGAAACGGTCTGGGTGCTCGACAGCGGGAAGTTCTGGTCTGGACGCGGAGCGCTGCACCTCACTGGCGCGTCGGGCCTGAATCCGTACCATGCTCTTCCGGTGATCAAGCTCATGCCGCCGTTGAACACGAATCCAAAGACGGAGCAGGAGAAGACCACGCCGGGTGTGGGGCTTTTCCGCGGGGCGATGCGGATCGATCAGGTCAGAATCCTCGAGAACTTCTAACGCCTTGGCCGACGTGCAGGGCACACAAATCGGGCATTACCGCCTCGATGCTCTCATCGGGCGCGGTGGCATGGGCGAGGTGTACCGTGGGCACGATACGCGACTGAATCGTCCGGTCGCGATCAAGGTGCTCTCGGCCGCACTCGCGCAGCGCGAACGCGCGGTCGAGCGGTTCCTGCGCGAAGCCCGCGCAGCGTCCGCGCTCAACCATCCCAACATCGTCACCATCCACGAGGCTGGGATCACGCCGTCCGGCGGACACTACATCGTTCAGGAATTCGTCGAAGGGCAGACACTCCGCGCGCTTCTGGCGCACGGCCTCACGCTCGACTCACAGCTCGACATCGCCCGGCAGATCGCACGCGCGCTGGCGACGGCGCACGCCGCGGGGATCGTGCACCGCGACATCAAGCCCGAGAACGTCATGGTGCGTGCGGACGGCTACGTCAAGGTCCTCGATTTCGGCCTCGCACGGCTGAGCAGCCCGGAACCGGGTGAACAGCCGACGATGACCGACAACGAGACGACGGCGGGGACGATCATTGGGACTGCGGCCTACATGTCGCCAGAGCAGGCACAAGGTCAGCCCGTGGATGCCCGCTCCGACATCTTCTCGTTCGGCGTGCTGCTCTACGAGATTGCAACCGGACGGCGGCCCTTCACGGGAAGCTCCAGCTTTGCGGTGCTGGCGGCCATCGTGTCGCAGCATCAGGTGCCGGCAGCCCGGGTCAACGCCGCGATTCCCGCCGGTCTCGATGCGCTCGTGCAGCGAATGCTCGCGAAAGACCGTCCGCAGCGGCCATCGGCGGCGGAAGTCGAGGCCGCACTGGCGGCTCTCATTGCCGGCCCCGTCGCCGAGTCGGCGCCTGGCGTAACGCTCGCGCGGCGGACGACGGTAGGACGCGAAGCCGAGCGCGCCGAGTTGCGGGCCGCCTTCACCCGCGCTTCGGCGGGAGACAGTGCATTCCTGACCATCACTGGGGAGCCGGGCCTCGGAAAGACGATGCTCGTCGAGGACTTCCTCGCTGAGCTCGAGGTCAACCCGCTGCGGCCGGTACTCGCGCGCGGCCGCTGCTCCGAGCGACTGGCGGGCTCCGAGGCCTACCTCCCCGTGCTCGAGGCGCTCGACAATCTGCTGCGGCAGAAGAGCGGAGAGTCGTTCGCCGAGCTGATGAAGTCCGTGGCGCCGACGTGGTACTTCCACGTCGCGACGCTGACGCCAGACGCTTCGTCCATCGAGCAGCTCAAGGCGGACGTGCGGAGTGCGTCGCAGGAACGCATCAAGCGCGAGCTCGCCGCGCTGCTCCAGCAGATTTCCCAAGTGCGGCCGATCGTGCTGTTCTTCGATGACCTTCACTGGGCGGACGTCTCGACGATCGATCTGTTGAACTACCTGGCGATCCGGTTCGACGCCCTGCGGTTGCTGATCCTGGGCACCTACCGTCCCTCGGAGATGGCGGTCTCGCAGCACGCATTCCTCGGGGTGCGAGCGGATCTGCAGACGCGCGGTGTGCTCAGCGAGATGATGCTCGAGTTCCTCGACCGTGAGGACATCGAACGCTATCTGGCGATTGAGTTTCCGGAGCACGACTTTCCCCTGGAGCTCGGCGATCTGGTGCATGCCCGTACCGAAGGCAACCCACTATTCATGGCGGACTTGCTCCGCTATCTGAAGGATCGGCGCGCCATCACGCGCGAGCGCGGGAGATGGAAGCTCGCCGGAACGGTCGCCGACGTCGAGCGCGATCTGCCCGAGTCAGTGCGCAGCATGATCGCCCGGAAAATCGAACGGCTCGACGACGCGGATCGCCGGCTGCTCGTGGCGGCGAGCGTCCAGGGGCACGAGTTCGACTCGACCGTGGTGAGCGAAGCCCTCGAGATGCCGGCTGAAGAGGTCGAGGAGCGGCTCGAGCGCCTGGATCACGTCCACTTTTTCGTGAAGCCGGCCGGTGAGCAGGAATTCGCGGATCGAACGCTGACGCTGCGGTACCGCTTCGTTCACGTGCTCTATCAGAACATGCTGTACGCCTCGCTGCAGCCGACACGGCGTGCGAGCCTGAGCGGCCGCGTGGCGGCATCCGTTGTCGCGCATCAGGGTGATCAGTCTCCCGCCGGCGCGGCGCAGCTCGCGATTCTTTTCGAAGGCGCCCGCGATTTCCGCAACGCGGCGGCGCAATATCTCGAAGCGGCGCGGCATGCGGCCACGCTGCTCGCGTTTCGCGAGGCGGTGGCACTCTCACGCCGTGGTCTCAAGGCTGTTCAGGCGCTGCCCGAAGATCCCTTGCGGGTCCAGCAGGAGCTCGGACTTCAGTTGATCCTCGGGCTGTCGCTGCGATCGATCCAGGGGTGGGCGGCGCCCGAGGTCGAAAAGATCTACACGCGAGCGAGGTATCTGTGCCAGGAGCTCGGAGACACGCCGGAGCTCTTCCCGGTGTTGTGGGGACTCACGCTCTACCACGCGATTCGTGGAGATCTCAGCGTCTTTCAGCCGCTCGCCGAACAGCTGCTCGCGCAGGCCAATGAGACCAAGCAGCAGGCCTATCTCGTTGCCGCGCACCAGATGATGGCGTCGGTGAACGAGTTCCTCGGCAACACGGTCGCGTCGAGCGAGCATTTCGAGCAGGCGATTGCCTTGTATCGCCCGGAACAGCACCTCGCGTTCATCTCGCGCTTCGGTCTCGATCCCGGGATGATCGCGCTCGCGCTGTCGGTGCGTCCCCTTTGGTTCCTGGGCTTTCCCGATCGATCCCTCGCGCGCATCCAGGAGACCGTCACGCGCGCGCGTGCGCTGAAGCACCCGATCAGCATCGTGTTCGCCGTCTGCCTCGCCGAGAACATTCACTTGCTGCGGGGCGAGGCGGCCGAAGCCACCGCCCTCGGCAACGAGATGATTGCGGTGTGCCGCGAGTACGGCCTCGCACAGGAAGTCGAATGGGGTCGATCGTTTCAAGGCCTCGCGCTCGCGGATCTCGGACGGGCCGAGGAGGGCGTCAAGCAGCTGAAAGACAGCCTGGCCGTGCAGGAGCGCATCAGCGCGGGTCTGCTGAAGCCGACCTTTCTCGCGCACCTCGCGGAAGCCCTGCTGAAGGCCGGCCGATTCGAAGAAGGCCTGCACGCGATCGACGCGGCGTTCGAAGCGTCGGAGCAGGGCCTGGAACGCTACTACGTCGCGGAGCTGCATCGTCTTCGCGGCGAGCTCCTGCAGCGAATCGGCAATACCGGCGCGGCCGAGGAGAGTTTTCGAAGCGCGATTGGGTTCGCCCGCACCCAGGGCGCACGTTCTTTCGAACTCCGCGCGCTCACGGGTCTGGTGCGGCTTCTCCACGGCACGGATCGCGAGGGCGATGCTCGGTATGCGCTGACGGCTCTCTATCAGACCTTCACGGAAGGGCATGCCACGCGCGATCTCCAGGAAGCGGCCGCTCTGCTGAACGCCTCGTAGACTCCGCCGGCGCGCCGAGGCCGCACAGATCGGCGATCGTCCCTACGGTCGCTCCCTTCGTCAGCGCCAGAACCGTGTGCAATCCGAGCATCCGATAGCTCTCGAGCTGCGCCTCCGTGAACCACTGATCGGTCGTTGATTGATGGGGAAAGGGCGGGTTGGCAATTCCGTAGTTGGTCACGTCCACGGGTTCGTCGCCGCAGAGTGTGGCTTTGACGTACAACAACACGCCGTCGCTTGCTCCCTGATCCACCGCTGAGTAATGGATGACGGCGACAGCGGATCGAGCCCCGCACAAGCCGGACGCGCTCCTGACTATCCCGATCCCACTCGGAAACTCGATGTCGATGCCGAAATCCAGGCGTATTTTCCGGATGGCATTCGCGAGATCGTCGAAGCGATAGTCGGGATCGCATCCGGCATCGGACACGACGATGTAGCGGCAACGGCGAAGGACCATTTCGTAGAGACCGAGGTTCTCGAAATGGCCGCCGTCGGACAGATAGACGTAAGGATTGCGATCGCTGGTTCGGCCGGTCAGCTCGTTCAGCAGCGGCGTGGCCCCAAAAGCCGCGTGGCCACGCCGCCAGACCTGATCGCCGGCCTGTCCAGGATTTCCGAGCCACACACCCAAGCGCGCGTTGAACAGAGTCAGGAGAAAAGTGAGTGCGGGCTTCGAGCTGGCGCCCATGTTCGGGCTCACTGCGGCGCCCGAGATGGTCATGCACTCACCGAGCGAGATGGTATCGGCGTACTCGGCTGATGGCCGGTAGCCGGTCCGTCGCGATCCCGCGTGCAGCGCGCTCATGGTGAACGACTCCGACCGCCGCTCCTGCATCGCCAGGCTGTCGTCGGCGACCATGTTGAGCGTCGCGTTCAGCAGGTGCAGCGGCCGTCCGGCTGCCGCCACTGACGCAATTGGCAGATCATCGTCGTCGTCGAAACCCGTGAAGAGATTGGGATGACGCGAGTCGGGCGGACGTGACGCCCCGAGGAAGGTCCGCGCGAGCCGTTTGCGATACATCCCGTGGAGCGAGAAGTCGTTGACCGAAACGAGCTTACCGAGCGCGAGGCCGACCAAGAGCAGCAGTCCGCACGCCATGAGATCTTCCGGCAGCGAGGCACCCTCCGGATGCCGGGGAAGCTCGGCGAAGAGATCCAGTCGATGGAAGAACTCCAGGAGCCGCAGATCGGCGGTTGCCAGAAGCAGCGTCAAGAGCACCACGAGCAACGGCGCCGCGACGACGAACAGCCGACGCTCGAGCCACTGCCATGGCGTTGGAACGCGCGTCCACGAGGATCCGAGACGGCTCGCAGCGCCGCCGGTCGCGAGCGTGAGCAGTCCGAGCCAGATGCGTCCGGCGCGCTCCGATACGCCAACGGCGGAGAACGTCTTCGACAGCAGGATCGGCGCGTAGATGACCAGGATTCCCGCGATGAGCCAGACGATCGCCACCATCAGAATCCAGGCAGCGGCACGCGCCCACCATTCGCGGTCCTCGTCGGTCATGTCACGGCTGGCCAGTCCGACAAAGAGCGTCATCTGCACGAAGAGCAGGCTCAGCGTGACCGGAAGGTCGACGCTCGCGAAGATCTGCGGGTGATCGCGTGCCATCTCGGTGAGCCCGTGATTGGCGGACCAGATGATCGCGCGGCCGACGGCGCCGGCGATTCCGGCGCCAATCCAGGTCCACGGGCGCCACCATCGTTTGCTGAACGCGCCGCCGATCACCCACGGCAGGACCATGCCGACCGTCGAGGCCAACATCACCGTTCGCAGCGAGAAGCCACCTTCGAATCGCCACGCCCAGTAGCGGTGCATCGAGACGACGATCTCGGCGATCACAATCGGCGTGAGGAACCAGATCAGGAACGGACGCTGTCCGTGGCTTCGGTTGCCGAGGCTCGGCAGCTCGATGGCCGCGTACACCGCCGCAATCATCAACAGCGGCAGCGTCACCATCCAGTCGTGGAAGTACCAGGTGGCGAGTCCCTGCGGCGACACGAGCTCAGGCTGCGAGGGTAGACCCAGGATGCCGAGGTAGAGACGCGGCACGAGCGCGCCCGCAGCGAGCAGCGGCACCAGCACGGCCCAGTTGAGGAGCAGATTGCGCAGGATCGTGGTCACCAGCGTCCAGACGTCGAGCGACCGCAGGCCGACGTGCGGATCGAGGAACGCGATCGACCGGCGGAGGCGCGTGAGCGGCGCCGGCTCCGTGCGGTGCGTGCCGCCGTCGGACGAACCCCAGTTCGCGCATGCGGGATCGGGCGCGCCGTCGATGTGCGCGCGAGTCCGCCAGGCGGACAGCCACCCACCGATGTAGCCGCCGCCGGAGACCGTCGAGAGATAGTCGAAAAGACTCAGCGCGCCAGACTGCGCGAGCCCCTGGAGCACCCCGAGATTGAAGCTCGCGCTGCGAACGCCGCCGCCGGACAGGCAGAGCGCCGACTGCCCCTTCGTCGCGAACGCGCGCAGCGTCACGTTCAGTCGCTCTCGATCGCTCAGCGACGACTGACCGTCCACAGCGGGTACGCCGTGCAGCAGCCGGTACTCGTCATCCAGGACCTGTTGCAGCGAGAGCGGCGACACGGTCCCTGTGTCGGAGTTGCTGGGTGCGGCGCTGGACATCTTGGAGGGAAGAGCCGAATTCTCTGGTCGGGCTGAGGCTTTGTCAATATTGGATCAGCTTGCGGGATCAGCTTGTGTTCGGTACGCGGCCGAATGCAGAAATGTCAACAATCTGGCAACCCGGTAAGTACAGCGTGGACGTCCTTCCTCGAAAGCGCCCGCAACGCCCTTTCCCTCTGAGCTTTACGCAATCGTGATCGGATCTGAGCCGGGAACGGCTCTTGCGATACGGAGACCTGCGGGAGCCTGCGATCCCGGAGGAGGAGTCATGCACCGCACGGTGATCGTGTACGCGGCGGCGGTGGTCCTGTCGGGCCAGCCGGTTCTGGCGGGTCAGCACGGACACACTGGAACACCCAAACCGCAAACACACCCCACGACCGCACATCCGCAGCCGACGTCGACCAGCCACGCGCCGGCTCCACACAGCGGCACGTCACACGCCAACACGACGCACGGGACAACGACGCACGGGTCCAGCACCCACACCACGACGCATGGCTCGCCTCATGCTTCGACATCACCGACGACGCAGGCCAGCCACGGTGGACACGGCCCGGCGACGCCGAAGACCAAGACGACGAAGGCGCCGACGGCGAAGAGCACGACGTCCGCAAAAAGCTCGAAGAGCACCAACCACGGGGCGACGGCGAAGAACTCCACGACGAGCACGACGACGGGTGCGTCGGGATCGACGAGCACGACTACGTCGGGGACGGGCACGGGAACCGCGGTGACGTTGACGCCGGTTCAGCAGAAGCTCCAGAAGAACACCAATCTCGCCAGCAAGCTGCAAGGGAGACTGCCCGCCGGCACGGACCTGATGACCGCATCGTCGGGGTTCCGCAACCTTGGACAGTTCGTGGCCGCGGTCAACGTCTCCAACAACCTGGGCATTCCGTTCGCACAGTTGAAGACGCGCATGGTGGATGACGGCATGAGCCTCGGGCAGTCCATTCAGGCGTTGAAGCCGACGGCGAACAGCAGCGTCGAAGCCGGGCGCGCCGAGCACGACGCGGACGTGCTGATTCAGGCGACCGTCACGACGACGAGTTCGACGAGCACGACCACTACCGCGCCGACGACGAAGAAATCGAAGAAGACCACGAGCGGATCGTAGGAGTAACGAACGTGTTTGTAGTGCGCTTCGTTTGCTGCGGAATCGTGTGCGTCCTCGCCGCCGCCACGCCGGCGGCGGCGCAGGGCAAGAGCCACGCGCATGGCCACCAGTCATCGACGCCAAGCGGGCCGTCGGCGGCTGGATCTTCCACGCTCGTGCCGGCAGGCACGGGCGTGCGCAACTTCGGATCCTGGCTCGACGACGCGTCGATGATCGGCGAGGGGCAGGGGGTCGTCACCTTTGGGTTCGGCTACTGGAAGACGCCGGACTACCGCGAGTTCGATCTGCCGTCGCTCGACTGGAGCGTCGGCCTCTCGCCTCGGGTGCAGTTCGGGTTCAGCGTGCCCTTCTACCACGCCGGTGTGCCTGGCGGTGCGGTCGCCCGGGGTTTCGGCGACATGTACCTCACCACGAAGATCCAGCTGCGCGATCCGTCGGCGCATGGAGTCGGATTCGCCGTGGTGCCACTTATCGAGGTGCTCAGCTATGCGCCGCGGCCCGACACGTCGCGTGTCGGGTGGGCGATTCCGGGCACGGTCGAGATTCAACGCACCGGCTGGCGGGCGTTCGGGACCGTTGGGTACTTCTCCAGGGGAGCCGTCTTTGCGTCCGGGGCGGTCGAAGCGGCGCTGACGGACCGCGCGTGGGTGACGGGCACGATCAGCCGGTCGCATTCGCTCGAAGACGATGCGTTGAGCGAAGCGCTCGGCCTGAGCCCGACCCGCACCGACGTCACCGTCGGCGCCACGGCAGCCATCACCCCCGCGTTGTCGGTGTTCGGAACGGTCGGCCGCACCATCTCGCGTGCCGACGCCAACAGCGCGTCGCTGTTCTTCACCAGCGGCGTGTCCGTGAGCTTCGTCGCATGGCAGCATCAATGAAACGGTCGCTTCGCGACCGTTTCATTGATGGTAAATGGCAAATGGTAAAGGGTAAATGGTGAAGGCCGAAGCCTGTCCTTTCCCGTTACCATCTCCGTCACCATTTGCCATTTGCCATTTGCCATGGACGCCTGATCTCCTGCCCTCCTGTTCGATCCTCTTGAACCCGACCATGTAAACTCGACCCGTGAAAACCGTCCCCTGGATCGTCATCGGACTGATCCTCAGCCAGCTGCCTCAATCCGCCGGTGGCGAACGGGACATCAAAGAGACGCTGATCGTCGATGGGCAGACGAGGAGCTACCGGATCTTCGTTCCTGAAGGTGCGGGACGCGCCGAGCCTGCACCGGCCGTCGTGTTGTTCAATGGATCGGGAAGTCCCGTCGATTCGTTGATGAATTTCTGGAAGGTGATCGCGCGCACTGACGGCGTCATCCTGATCGGACCGACGGCCTTCGCCCTGGGGGCATGGCGCATTCCCGAAGACTCACCTGACTTTACCCGGGACGTCGTAGAGCACGCCAGGGCCAAGTACCCAATCGATGCGCAACGCGTGTATCTGTTCGGCCACTCAGGTGGCGGGCATCACGTGCTCCAGGTCGCGCTCCTCGAATCGGAATACTTCGCGGCCGTGGCAGCTCACGCCGGCGCGCTCGTCCCGGGGTTCTATCCCGCAATCGAGAAGGCGCGGCGGCCGATTCCCGTCGCGATCTGGATCGGCACGAGCGATCACATCGTCCCGCTCCTGGCCGTACGCGACACGGCCGACGCGTTTCGCGCCGCGCACTTCACCTTTCACTTGACCGAAATCAAAGGACACACGCACTCCTACGCCGAGAAAGGTGAGGAGGTCACGCGCCAGGCGTGGGACTTCCTCAAGTCGCAACGGCTGAAGGGGGCGCCGATCTACCAGCCGTATCGATTCAGCCGCTGACCGGAGCAGCGTGGGGTAGATCGGTTGCTCGGACAGCGGCGTCCGCGCGCAGTACGCCCCGCCGAAGCGCCCGGAACCACCACCACGCGAGCAGCATCACGACGATGGCTGCGAGGATCGAAGCCGGCAGCGCGAACGATGATGGCTGCGAGAATCCTCTGATCAGAGCCGAGATCGCCGACATGGTGCCAAGGGTCAGCGGCACCATTGTCAGGTCCGCACGTAGAAGCAGGACATACATACCGAGCAGTCCGAGAGCCGTCACTGCACCGGCCGCCAGCCACGGCGCGATCTGAGAGCCGACTGGCTGTCCGCCACCCAGAAACCCGACGATCAAGATCAGAAGCGCGGCCAGGACGCGCCGGCGGCTCCAGCCATACGTGAAGCGGTGGACCGCCGTCAGCGTCGCGATGATGACCGCGAGCCGCGTGAGGTAGGCAGCGACCGGTTCGAGCGCGACAGCCACGAAGGGGAACATGGTTCCAAGCGACGTGACGTCGGCCGTCCGGGCCCACACAGGGATCCGCAGCCATGCCGCTGCTGCGGCGATCGCCGCGCCGACGAAGCCGGCGGCCACGCCCAGGCGCGCGGCCTCCTGATCGGTCAAGCGTCCGCCCGGCGCGAGCTGATGAGGAATCGATCCAAGCGTCAGGCCGACGAAGGTGGACACGACCGTCAAACCCACGAGCCCCACGCCGGCGAGAATCAGCAGTTGCAGCTGCAGCGGTTGCGCGGTGGGTAGCTGTGCCAGAACCATCGGCGAGCCGTTCACGGCGTTGATGAACGACGCCAGCAGCATCAGGCCGGCGCCAGCCAGGAACAGCCACGGCGCGTATCGTCGGCGGCTCCAGGCGATGACGCCCAGAACCCCCGCTGACGCGAGCAGCCCGGCGAAAACGATTCCGTTCAGGATGCGCAGGATCAAACCTCGCGTGGCGGTCGCGCGCTGTCGGCGTTCCCAGTCTTCGGGCATGTGGATGAAACGGCCGATGGACGTGACCTCATCTCCCGACACTTCGACCGCGATGCGAGGCTCTCCCTGCGGAAGGGCCCGAATCTTCGTATCGACGAAGTTGAAGAGCCAGTCGGTGCGTGCCTTCTGCTTCGACGGCCGTGCGAGTACCTCCCTCGCGTCCCCGTGGGAGACATCGAGGCCCGTTCGCTCGAGCAGTGCGTGCTGAGCGATCCGCCGCGCGGCATCCTCGTCGAGCGATGCGCCAGGCCGATCTTCCGGCAGCGTGTGTACGATGTTGCGCGCCTCGCCGGTGTCCGACACGTACACGATCCACTCCTCCGCCCGAGCCGCAACGTCCCCTTCGAATTCCGCGACCCGCACGCGCCAACGCGGCTTCGGCAGATACAGACCAAGGAGCGACTTCCGCCGCTCGTTTCCTGCCGTCTCAGCGACGAACTCGTGCTCGATTGCGCTTCCGTCCTCCGGCACCGGCATCACGCGCCACGGCGGCTGGACGTTGAACCCGCGATTCCCGAGTGCCTTTCGCGCCACGTCGGCCGCCTGCGTGCTGCTGATCGGGAGTCGCGGTGTATCCGATCGCTGAAGCGCGGCGTAGGCACAGACTGCGAGGCTGACGGCCGCAAGCGCGTACCAGACGGTCCTCGTCTGCGCCGAAATCACGTGGCCGGCCTGGATCGCCGGTGCGGCAGGTCTCTCGACTGCGGGCGGCGGCGGCGTCCACGCCGCGTTGCGGTCGGCAGGCGACAGCTCGACCCAACGCCCTTCCTGCGCCCGACGCCAGAGCACGACCCACAGCGGCACGAGTGTCATCGCAACGACCATCGCGCGCTGGAACCAGATCCCCGGCGCGTGTGCCATGAAGATCGGCAACGCGAACCAGACGACGTCGAATGTGAAATGAAGAACGATGCCGGGCACGAGGCCCAGATAGACGAAGAGAAGACCGAAGCCAATTGACGGGATGATCAGCTCGACCGGCCGGGCAAACGACGGTTGGTTGGGATACGGCGCATGACCCGCGCCGAAGATGATCGCCTGGACGATGAACCCGAGAACGAGGAAGAGACGCCGGTTGCCGAGCCGATCGCCGATGAGCGCGGCGCCCGCGAGCGGCACGGCGCGGAAGAGACACTCTTCCCAGAAACCTGCCTGGAACGAGTTGGCAATCGCGGAGAGCCACGGCACATACGTGGCGAGGACGTCAGGGTGCAACAGTGCTTCGGCGGGCGACCACCATCCGAACACGCGAGTGGTGATCAGATACAGCACGACGTCGTAGGCGAAGAAGATCGACACCAGCAGGTATCCAGCCGCGGTCCGCCCGAGAATGGCCGTCGAGTTCGCCCGGCCACGTCCCCAGGCTTTCCAGAGCTGCGGATGCGATCCGAACGCGCGCCGGGTCAGCGTCTCCGCCGCCATGAACGACAGCCCGAAGAAAACCGCGAAGCCTACGAACGACGCCGCAAGCGTCGCGATCTGCTGCCCGAGGAAAGTGGCACGCGGGATCGCCGTGTCGTAGGTCATCCACGACAACGGGAACTCGTTGATCGAGGCCAGCACCTGCATGAACGACACGACGGCTCCCCAGATCATCGGTTGGCGCCAGATGACCCATCGCTCGCGCAGCATGAAGAACGAGCCGATTCCGATTCCACCGACCACGTAGAGGAGCGCCATGCCGACGACCGAGATCACGCCGATGAACTCGTTTGCCGATCGCATGCTCGCGTAGCGGCGGCTGAACGCTTCCGGGATCTTCACGAAGTAGGTGACTTCGGTCAGGCGATCGCCCGAGACCACGAGGCGGAGGCGATAACGTCCTTCGTTCAGCGTTGGCGCGGCGCGCTCGTAGGTGAACGTGTGATCAACCCGTCCGCCCGGACGGCGCTCCTGCCCGCGCTCGACCAGCGAGAAGGGTCGCAGATCGACGTGCCACCTGGACGTCGCGCCCTCTTCGGCGATCCGCCGCGCATCGTCGGTCGTCAGCGCCGCGCCTGGCGCGTCTTCTTTGAGGCGCTCGAGGAAACCGTACGGCTTGCCATCCGGCGTGAACCGGATGAGCGTTTCGTGCGCTTCGCCTTCCTTGAACTGACGCACCCGCCAGGTGTAGGCGGAGTACAGCTCGTCGCGCAGCATCGCCGTGAACGCCTCCTTGCCGCCGCCCTCGAGCTCGACGAAGGTTTGCGTCTCCTCGTCGAGCGCAAACGAGGCGGCCTGGCGATAGCCGTCGGGACCGAGCCGTTCACGATCCATCGCGGCGCGCGCCTCGGCGAGCGCGCGATCGCGGTCCATCGTGATGTCGAGAGCCACGATGGAAAACGCCTGCGGGAAATAGCGAATGCCGACGATCGTCCCGACGATGGCGAGCACCGCGAGCGCGATCCAGAACGCCGGTCGTTTCACCAGGCCACTCCTTGCGTTTTCACGAGGTTGATTGACCGCATGGTTGTGCCCTGTGGAAGCCAAAGATGTCAAGTGAGGCGGGAGACTGCCTGACTTGTCCTTAAACCAGGACAGCCCGTCACGGACCGTCAGATTTAGGCCTGAATTCTCACCAACGGTTCTCGGTGATCCTGGCGTTTTCCTTGCACCAATGGGGGCCATGACTCGACTGTTGCCACGCCACCACTCGCTGACCTGGTTCGCTGCGTCCGCGCTTGTGACGACGATGACACTTTCGCCGTCCGCTCAGACACGGATCGAACCGCACAAGAACAGCTATTCGCCGGAGCAGGACGTCGAACTCGGTCGTCAAGCCGCCTCCGAAGTACGACGCCAGCTTCCGCGGTTGAACGACGAAGTGACCCAGCAGTTCGTCGAAGACATCGGCAACCGGCTCGTCTCGGCGATCCCGTCGGAACTCGAGCAGCCGGCGTTCCGCTACACGTTCGAAGTCGTGAACCTGAAAGAGATCAACGCATTTGCACTGCCGGGCGGGCCGATGTTCCTGAACCGCGGCATGCTCGAGGCGGCCAAGACCGACGGCGAGGTGGCCGGCGTGATGGCGCACGAGTTGAGCCACGTGATTCTGCGGCACGGGACGGCCCAGGCAACGCAAGGGCAGAAGTTTCAGATTGGCGCGGTGGCCGGGCAGGTGCTCGGCGCGATCGTTGGCGGACGGACAGGCAGCGTCATCGCACAGGGGTCGCAATTCGGTCTCGGCACGTACTTCATGAAGTACAGCCGTGCGTACGAGAGCGAAGCGGATTTGATGGGCGCGCAGATCATGGCGCGCGCCGGATACGATCCGCGCCAGATGGCCAACATGTTCCGCACGATCGAGCAGCAGGGCGGCAGCCGCGGACCAGAGTGGCTGAGCGACCACCCGAACCCGGGCAACCGGTACGAAGCGATCAACCGTGAGGCGCAGTCGCTCCAGGTTGCGCGTGTGTCGCCGGCGACCGGAGAGATCGGCCGCGTCCACTCGCGTCTGGCCAGCATGTCTCCAGCGCCGACGTCCGAGCAGGTCGCCCGCGCGCAGCAGCGAGGCCAGCGTTATCCCGACGCGGGCAACGTGCGCCGCGGCGACGTTCAGCCTCCATCAGGAAGCTGGCGCACCTATCAGCCTGGCAATTTCCTGCGCGTGAGCGTGCCGTCGAACTGGCGACAGGTCGGCGGTGGCAATACGGTGACCTTTGCGCCCGACGGCGGGTACTTCGAAGGGGAGAACGGGGGATCGACGTTCACGCACGGCATCGAGATCGGGGTGATGCGCGCGGATAGAGGAACGCTGCAGCAGAGCACAGAGCAGCTCCTGCAGAGTTTTGCCAGGAACAACCCGGAACTGCGGCGTCAGAACGGCTACTCCCGCGCGAACGTCGGCGGCCGTCAGGGCATCACGACCACGCTCACCAACGTGTCCGAGGTGACCGGCGAGCGCGAGGTCGTCAACGTCTCGACCGTGCAGCTGGCCGACGGCAGCAGCATCCTCTTCGTGATTGGTGTGGCGCCACAATACGAGGCCCAGACCTATTTCAATACCTTCAACCGCATCCGGCAGACGCTGCAGATTACCGACAGCGGATCCAGCTGGTAGGCAGCCCGCATCCTCCCCGGGACTGGTCCGAGTGTTCGTAATGGCCGAAAGCGAACACTTGCGAACCATCCCGGGGTTTGCCCCGTCAAAACCCTTAATCCAGCCGCCGGCGCGCGCTCGGACCAGCTCAGAGCCTCGAAAACGCCGGCCGGCCTCGATGGAAGGGCGCGACCAATGACTCTCTGGGAGAAACTGTTCTCGAAGAAGACTCAACCCCGCCAGCGGGTGCATATCTGCGTGGAATGCGGCATGCCGGTCGCTGAGCACAAGGAATGGTGCAGCATCCTGCGAACCCAGCAGGAATATGACCGCAAGGCCGCGATGCGCGCTCAGGCGCCGCAGAACGGCTGAAACCCGGTTCCTCGGCTCCAACCCAGATCTACGAAACCGCGCCCGATGGTGACGGCGTGCGCCCGCGCGCCGTCCGGGCCACCCACACGTACACCGGCAGCCCGCACAGCAGCAGCAGAAAACCCGAAAAGACGACGTCGGGGCCGGCGCCCGTGATCGCCCAGATCGAGTACACGAACGCCAGCATCGGCACGATTGTCGACGTCGCAGACGGGCGCACGTCCGTACGCGCTCGCGGAAGCAGGAAGACGGCGAGCGAGCAGAACGTGTAGGGGATGAGCGTGCTCAGTGTCGACAGCAGGATGATGAACGTGAAGAGCTGGACGAGGCTTCGTGAGGAATTCAAGGCAATCAGCCCTGTCGCCAGCAGTCCCGAGATGATCATGCCGGTCGCCGGCGTTCCCGCGGACGAAAGGCGTCCAAAGACGGGCGGAAACAACCCGTCGTTGGCGACCGCAAGCGGGAGCTGCCCGACGATCAAGGTCCAGCCGTTGAGCGCGCCGAGACAGGACACCGCTGCGCCGAGTGCCACGATTGCCGCGGCGCCATTTCCCGCGAGGTGGCGCGCGGCGTCGGCGAACGGCGCAGTCGATTTGGCCAGTGCCGCGGGCTCCAGCACCCCGGTCACACCCACAGTGCTCACGATGTAGACGATGGCGGTCAGGATTGTTCCGACCACCGTCGCCCGCGGAATCGTGCGGTCGGGGTCCTTGATGCGGCCGGCCGGAATTGTCGCGCACTCGAGACCGAGGAATGCCCAGAGCGTCAGCGTGGCGGTGGCGGTGACGTCGCGTACGAACCCGTTCGGGCTGTTCGTGAACGCGAAGTGGGACGGGTTCAGAAAAAACAGTCCACCGATCCCGATGACCGCGAGCGGCAGCAGCTTCAGCGCCGTCGTCACGACCTGGACCTGGGCCGCGGTTCGCACGCCCCGGATGTTCACCGCGGTCAACAGCCAGACCAGGCCGATGGCCGTGAGGGCGGCCGAGCCGGGCGAGCGAACGACAGAGGGAAAGAACGGATCGAGGTAGCCGACGCACGCCACGGCGAGCGCTGCCTCCGCACCCCACACGGAGATCCAGTAGCCCCATGCGACCATGAATGCGGGCACGTCTCCGAAAGCCTGCCGCGTGTACGCGTAGGGTCCGCCGGCTGCTGGCTCGGCTCGCGACAGCCGTGCGAAAACGAGCGCGAGCAGGACGGATCCCGCCGCGGACATGAGCCAGCCCACGAGGCTGGCGCCGCCGAACGGTGCGAGCGACGCCGGCAACAGGAAGACGCCCGAGCCGATCATGTTGCCCATGACCAGCGCCACCGCCATCCAGAAGCCCATCTCGCGCATCGCTGCAGGCCGCGTAGACATCTCGTGAGCGCCGATGCTAACACGCGGTCCCGGCTCGCCGTGGAGTTGTGATTACATTGGATCATGAACCGCGTGATCTGCGCGCTCCTGGCCGCCGCGGCTGTTCTCGCGATCGCGTCAGTCACCGGTCGGGCTGCTGACCAGAGTCCCGGAATCCTGGTCTCGCGGCAGTTGCTCGAGAGCCGTCAGCTGCGCGTGGGTCAGCTGGTGCGGCTCGCGCCCGATGCATCCGGCGCGGGCGCGCGAACCTTTCGAATTGACGGCGTCTACGAGCCGACGCCCGATCCGATGCGCTTCGCGCAACCTCGCCTCGAAGCGCGCCTCCACCTGCCGGATCTGCTCGCGCTGACAGCCGAGCCTGACTCGGGGGCAGATTCCGTCAACGCCATCAACGTCAAGCTCGCCGATCCTGCCGACGCCACGGCGTTTGCGAACGACGTGATGGCTCGACTCCCGGGGCTGAACGCGAGACCGACGCGCGCCCCTGATGAGCGGACGCAATCGTTCGTGGTGATTGAACGCTTTCACCTCGCGATTGCGATCGTGACCGTCATCGGCAGCGCCGTCTTCCTGCTGGCGCTGATGGTGATGCTCGTGGACGAGCGGCGGGGCACCGTGGGGATCCTGCGGCTCATCGGCTTTACTCGACGCCGCATTCTGCTCCAGGTGTTTGCGGAAGGCGCGCTCATCGCCCTCGCGGGTGCGGCGTTCGGCATCCTGTTCGCGCTCGCCAGCCAGAAGATCTTCAACCGCTTCTTCCAGTGGCGCTACGACACGGCGCTCGTCTTTCTCCGGATTACGCCGCACGTCGTCATCCAATCGCTGGTGTTGGCAGTGCCGCTCGGCGTGGCCGCGAGCCTCATCGCATCCTGGACACTCCTGCGCCGGCCGCTGCTGGCGCTCATCCGGCGGTAACCATGAACGCGTTGCGTCTCGCGTGGCTGACCATCGTTCGCCAGCCGGCGCGGACCTGCCTTGGCGTGCTCGGCGTCGCGGCCGTCGGCGCGCTGCTCTTCGACATGCTGCTGCTGTCGCGCGGCCTTGTCGTCTCGTTCAGGGATCTCCTCGGGCGGTCTGGTTTCGACGTACGGGTCCTCGCGACGGACGCGCCGCCGTTCGCCGGCCCGCGGATTCCGGACTCAACGGCCATCGAGCGGACGATCGCCGCGCTTCCGGAGATCGAAACCGTTGTGCAGCTCATGGTCAGGGACGCCGAGATTGCTTCCGACGCACGTGACGATCGGCACGACGAAAACCAGCCTGACCTCGAGGCCAGCGGACCAGGACGCCGGGGACGTCACCACGTGGACTTCATCGGAACGGATCAGCAAGGGCGCAACCTCTGGACCATGGTCGAAGGCCACGATCTGACACGGGACACGCCCGGTGCGCCACCGCTCGTCGTCAATCGCAATCTCGCTCGCCGGCTCGCGCTCCACCCGGGTTCGACGCTGACCCTGCGAGGACGCTGCGCGTCGAGTGGCGACGCGCTGCCGGCCGTCACGTTCACGATCACAGGTGTCGCAGATTTTCCGTTCGACGATGCCGCCGCGGGAACCGTCGCGGGACGGCTGGCGGATACCAGCCGATTGTGTCCGGATGCAGCAGACGATCGCGCGGACCTGCTGCTGGTCCGCTCTCGACCCGAAGCTGGTGCCGACGCGGCGCGATCCGCGATTCACGCGCGGCACCCAGGTCTGCACGTCGTGACCAACGAGGATCTCGTCCAGCGATTCAGCCGCGTGGAGTTTTCGTACTTCCGCCAGATCTCGGTCGTGCTGGCGACGGTGACGCTGTTCTTTGGGTTTCTGCTGATCGCGGTCCTCCTGACCGTGTCGGTCAACCAGCGGCTCGGCGAGATCGCGGCCCTCCGCGCCGTTGGTCTCTCACGAAGCCGCGTCGTCGGCGGCGTGTTGTGCGAATCCGTGCTCATGGTCGGAGCGGGGGGAATCCTGGCGCTGCCATTGGGACTCGCGCTGTCAATCTGGCTGGACGGCATCCTGCGCGCGCTGCCCGAGATCCCGGCCGATCTGCACTTCTTCGTTTTCGAGCCGCGCGCGCTCGTGCTCCACGGCGTGCTCCTTGCGGCCGCCGCTGTCGCCGCCGCGGCCTATCCGATGCGCATCGTCGCCGTCCTTCCGATCGCGTCGACACTTCGTCGCGAGGTGGTCTCGTGACCGATCCAATCGTCGAAGCACGCGGGGTGTCGCGGGTCTTTCCGATGCCCGGCGGCCCGGTTACCGCCCTTGACGATGTGTCGCTGCGAATCGCTCCGGCGGAATACATCGGCGTGGTCGGTCCGTCGGGCTGTGGCAAGTCGACGCTGCTGCACGTCCTGGGCTGTGTCGATTCGCCGACGTCGGGTGCCGTGCTGTTTCAGTCGCGGGACGTGGGTGCTCTGCCTGACGCCGAGCGCAGCCGGCTCCGGCTGCGCGAGATCGGCTTCGTGTTTCAGCGCTTCTTCCTGCTTCCAATGCTGACCGCGTCGGAGAACGTCGAGCTGCCGCAGGCGGAAGCGGGCGTCAATCGATCGGAGCGACGGCAGCGCACGCAGGCGCTGCTCGAGTACGTCGGCCTCGCGCACCGTGCAGCCCACCTGCCGTCGGAGCTCTCGGGCGGCGAGATGCAGCGCGTCGCGATCGCGCGTGCGCTAGCGAACCGGCCGCATCTGCTCCTCGCGGACGAGCCGACGGGCGAGCTCGATCAGGCCACCGGAGAGCAGATCGTTTCGTTGCTGGATCGGCTCCACGCCGACGGTACGGCCGTCGTGGTCGTGACGCACGACAGCGCGGTGGCTTCGCGCGCCGGACGTTTGCTCAGGATGCGTGACGGGCGCATTGTCGAGGACTCCTCGCGATGATCGTGCGGCTCGCGCTCAGGTCGCTGCTTTCCCGCCCGGTTCGAAGCGCCGTGCTCGCCGGCGGGTTCGGCCTGGGCGTCGCCGTGATGGTGGCGCTGCTCGGGATCGGCGACGTCATCCTGGATCAGGCGCGCGCACCGGCACTCGTCGGCGGGGGAGACGTGATCGTCGGTGGTGCGAGCGGACGCGTGACGAGCGCGAAGTTCGTCCTGTCGGGCGTCCTTGGTACAGGACTGCTGGCATCACGAGCAGTCGCCGCCGCTCCGAGTGCCCGTGCGAACGTCTACCTGCTCGACGATCGCGGGTCGACAGCCATTCGCGTCCGCGGTGGGATCCCGAGCCTCGAGCGCGCGCTGAAGGATCCGGAAACGAGCGGCGTGTCCACGTGGCTGGACAACGAAGGGGATCGCGAGTGGACGTCGCCGAACCCGGAGTCGGTGCTGCGATCCATGGATCGTTTTCATCCGATCCCTGACCTTCCAGCGCGTGCGGCTTCCTGGTCCGAGTGGCTGTACTTCAACGGCCGCGCCGGTTCGGCGCGCTTCTATCTCTCCTTTATCGCGGGTTCACGCCTTCCGTCCGGGCGTCAACTGGTGAGCGTGCGGCTGCAACTCGAGCGGGACGGACAGATGACGTCCTTTTCCGACGGGGCCGAGATCGATGAAGGGACGCTCCTGGCAACCGCACCGGATCTCACGGTGAAAACGAATCGTGTTCGACTGGTCGGCCGTGAATACCGAATCTCCATCGATCTGCCCGCCGAGTCCGGACGCGGCCGCGCCTCGGGCGATCTCGTCGTTCGCGCGATTCCAGGCAGATCGCTGCCTCCGTTCTCGATCCGAGGCGCGGCCGGTTGGGTATCGGGTTACACGGTGCCAGTCATGGCCGCCGAACTCGACGGGGAGATTCGTGTCACCGGCGGATCGCATCAACAGGCGATCGATCTGCGCGGAGGTTCGGCGTATCACGATCACAACTGGGGGTTCTGGGAGGGCGTGTCCTGGCAATGGGGGCAGGTTCAGCACTCCGGACTGTCGTTCGTCTTCGGTCGCATCTTTCCTCCTGCGGACGCTGTCGACACAGGCCGGCTGCCCGGTTTCATGATCGCCCTTGACGCTGGCGGGCCGGTCGGCTACGCAACCGACGTCACGATCGATGAGACGAACGATCCGGCAACCAACCGGCCGCAACGCGTCGTGATTCGCGGCCGAGGCCAAGGGTTGACTGTCACGCTCGACCTCGCGATCGATCACACGACCGCGACTCGAATGCACGCTGGTGGGTTCGGCGGTGGTCTCGACTTCCTGCAGCTTCGGGGAACGTACCGCGTGACCGGCCGCGCCGCCGGGCGCGACATCGAGTTCACGGCGCCAGGCAGCGCTGAAACGTTTCGCGGCGACCCACGGTGATGCGGCTTCTGACAGGATCCGTTCTCCTGTCGAGCCGGCAACCACACCTCGCGTCATCCTGACCTGATACTCTGTGAGGATGCCATCTGTCGCTGAGCTTCAGCATCGCGCCGTCGAGTACGCCAAGAGTGGCAACTTCGGTCCCGACGCTATCGATACCAACCTGCAGCTGGCCGGCCTCGCGCCGGACAACGAGGGCGCATGGACGCGCCTCGCGCGCTGCTATCTCGAGTCAGGCCGGCTCGACGACGCGACCTCGGCGACCGAATCGGCGTTGAGGCTGAATCCGCAGAACACGATAGCCAGGAGCCTGCAGCTCGAGGCGACGAAGCGCCGCGAGCGGGCCGCCGCGCCGGCAGTGTCCGTTCGATCCGCTGCGCGACCACGCACAAAGAAGCATCAGCCGGCGGCGAGCGGGCCGAACGCGTTTGGCCGGCCGGAGTTCGCTGCGCTCGGACAGTTGCCACCCGCGACGGCGGTCGAAGTGCTCGGTCCGCGGATCGAGACCCTGCTCCTCGCGTTGAACGAACGGCCCTTCGCCGCAAGAGCGGTGGAAACGCGCAACCGCGCGGGACGCACCGGCGCGTGGGTGTTTCGCCGCAACAGCATCTATTCGCTCAACCAGGGACATGTCTACGCGTTTCAGCAGGGTGGCCGTTGGGAGCCGCAACTCAACGTCGGGTTCCTCTCGGCGGCGCAGTGGGGCCGCGACGCAGTGCGGGCCGGAATCGGGTTCAATTTTGCGCCGGATGAAAAGGACGCCGGTCGCGAGGTTGACCGCGAGCAGATCGCGGCCTCGTTCGAGCGCTTTCAGCAGCTCGTCTCGTCGACGTGGCGCCAGTTGCTCACCGACTGGATGGGATCGAACGCGGGATTCCTGCAGTACGGCGAGCGGCCACCGGAGACGAGCTTGATGCCCGCCGATGCGCTCGCCTGGATCGACGGCTGCCGCACTCCGTCCGACGTAGGTTGGGTGTTCCTTGGAAGCTGGCTGTTTCCTGACCGCCCGAACGATGCAGAGACCGCGGAAGACATGCGCCGCCTGACGGCGTGGACCGAACGCACCTTCGCCGATCTTCTGCCGCTCTGGGGCGACATCTATCGCAAGTAGCGATTCCCGCTACGACGCTTCCGCGGCGCGACGGTGATCCAGATGACCGACGATCGCGGCCAGCTCGCGGGCGAACGGTGTCGAGTCCTGGGCGTCGATGGTTGCGGCAATCTGGTCGTCCAGGAGCGTTGCGGCCGCGCTGCCTTCGAGGGCCGCCCGCTGCGCGTAGAGCTGACGTGCGCAGTCGATGTTGACGGTGAGCCGGGAGCGTAATTCGTCGGCGCTACGTCCCGCGTCCGCGTCCGCCAGGTACATCTGCTCGGCTTCCTGCAGCAGCATGATCGCGTAGTCGCGCAGCTCGGTCAGCGTCTTGAGCTCGTGCGTCATGCGCATGAGGAGGACGATCGCCTGGCGCACCACGAGCGTGGCATACGCGGTGCCCGATTCGATCGAGATAGCTGCCTGCTCCGGCGTGCGCTCTCCGGCGTCGTCGGCGTAGGCTACCGCCAGCGTCTCGCCCTGCAGGACCAGAGGAATGGCGAGCGCGAATGCCGGTGAGCCCCCGAACGGCGTGGCCCCGTCGCTGTCGGGACTGAGGAGCGTCTCGGCCACTCTCGAGCCCGCCACGCGCGTCAGCAGCGAGTCGACCCCCAGCGGGATGACCAGCTTGGTGACGTCGTTGGTCTGCTCGAATCCCGTCTGATGCTCGCCCTCGAGATGATTGCCACGCACGCGGAACACGGCGACGCGCGGGAACTGCATCGAGAGCTGTCTCACGAGCGCTCCCAGGAGGTCGCCGACCGTGGCGGCGCCCGCGAGCGCGTCGATGCCCGCGACCGACGCATGCAGCAGCGAGATGAGACGATCGCGCTCATCGCGCAGCAGCACAGCTTCCTCGTGCGCATCGTCGCGGTCCCGTTCGCTCATCTCGGCCCGTTCGCGCAGCGTCGATTCTGCTTCGAGACCGCTCGCAAGCCGCGATTCCAGATCGCTCAGGACGTCCGCATGTTTCGACTGATCGCGTTCGAGCGTGCGGATGCGCGCTGTCGCCGCCTTGAATTGGACGTTGATCGCATCGCGCTGCGCCTGGGTCGTTTCCAGTTCCACGCGTGCATCGCTGAGGTCGCGCTGCAGCCGTCCCTTGTCGGCCACCGCCGATTCGAGCTGCGACGCGAGGCTGGCCGACTCCGAGAGTGATGCGTCGAGTCCTGCCCGCACCTCGTGGAGCTCGTGCTCGACCGACGATCGCGCGTCCACTTCTTTGTCCGCCAGCGCCTGAGCGGCCGACAGCGAGATCTCGAGGTGCTCACGCACTTCACGCGCGGCCGCGAGGTCCCCTTTCAGCGAGATGTTCTCGTTGCTCTCCGCTTCGAGTTGACCGCCGAGCCTCGCCACCTCGTTCGACGCGGCGTCCAACTGGGCCTGCAGGCTCGCAATCTCGGCGCCGACGGTCTCACTCTGCTCGCGAAGACTGACCGCCTCGCTGATCGCCGAGTCGAGCTGGTCACGAACGGCGCGCAGCTCCGCCTCGACTTCCACGCGGGCCTGCACCTCGCGCGTGGCGAAGGCTTCCGCCTCCGCGCGATCGGCTTCGAGCTGGGCGTTGGCTTTTTGCGCCGACGAGAGCTCGTCGGCGTCGTGCAGGTGCTCGGCGATCTCGGTTTCCAATTGCGCGGTCAGGCGTGCGACTTCGATAACCGACGCATCGAACTGTGCCCGGGCGTCCGCCAACGCGGCTTCGGCGGCGGCTTTCGCGTCCGCTTCATGACGCCGGCGATCTTCTGAATCGCGATGCGCGGCTTCGAGGCGCGCGTGAACCTCCCGCGCCGCACCGAGATCGCGTTCGATGGAATCCGCGCGGTCGCGCTCGTGGTCGAGATCGACTTCGAGCGTCTTCACGTGCGCCTCTGCCTCGTCGCGCGCCGCCATGACCGATCTGTGCTCGGATCGCAGCTGCTCGAGCTCGCTCTGCGCCGCGTCGATCGCAGTCCGCGCTTCTTCGCGGATGCGTCGGACCACGGCACCCGCGGCGTTGTTCAGGCGCCCGACCAATTCCTGAACGTCGCCATCGACATGAGGCGAGGTGGCAAGCGCGCGTTCGGCCGTTTCCAGTGCCTCTCGCAGCGTACGGACCTGCTGCAGCGAGGCCTCGGACTGTGCGGCCATCAGGCGCGTCAGGAGCGCGAACGTCTCTTTGGCGGCGTAGTCCCGGAATTCCATCGCAGTCTGATGTGGAAGAAGTTCGATGCCTGCAACTCCGGGTCCCTGTGCCGGAATGAGAAACTGACCGGTTTTCGGGGATCTGAGGCTGGAGTGCTGACGATTCGGTGGGCGGAACGCGGTTTTTGTAATGCGTCTCGCTGGCCGTGGCGTTTCTCAGCGCTCGCGGGCCTGCTGTGGGCAGCCTCGCACTCTCGTGCTCGGCTGCGGCGACAGGCACTTGTGGCCGGCCCAGGACAGGCCACTAGTCTCATCCGAGGGGCTTCGCCCCTCGGACTCCCCCACACGCTTTCTCGCTCGCCGCTGCGCCGGCTCGCTCCGGTCGCGTGGCTCGCTCGCGACGCTCGCTCGCACGGTGGGTCCACGAATCTCGCCCCTGGCCGCGTCTCGGTTTGTGAGATAGGTTCTAGCCTCGTCGGCGCGTCGTCATCCGGATGGCGGTCGCAGGCCGCAGTGTGATCCCGGGCTGCATCGGAACAGGCGCGGCGTCGACCCGTTCGAGGCGCCATCGCTGGGCAAGCGTCGCGAGCACGAGGATCCCTTCCATCCACGCGAAGGGCTCGCCGATGCAGACGCGGGTGCCGGCGCCGAACGGAAAGTACGCAAACTTCGGCCGCGTCGTCTGCCGTTCCGGCAGCCACCGATCGGGGTCGAACCGTTCGGGCTCGGTGAAGAATCGCGGATCGTTATGGAGCAGGTACTGTGATACCAGGACGACCGTGCCTTTGGGCACGAGGTAACCGCCGATCGTGAAGTCCTCGATCGCGCGCCGGCCGATGCCCCATGCCGGTGGATAGCGTCGCATCGACTCGGCGATCACCATCCGCGTGTAGACGAGACGCGGCACATCGTCCACTCCCGCCGTGCGGCTGCCGAGGACGCGATCGATTTCTTCGTGCAGCCGCCGTTCGACGTCGGGATGCGCCGCGAGCAGGTGCCACGTCCACGCAAGCGCATTTGCGGTGGTCTCGTGCCCCGCAAGAAAGATCGTCATCGCCTCATCGCGGACCTGACGATCGGTCATCTGCCCGCCGCCTTCCTCGGCGTCGCTGGCCAGGAGCAGCATCGACAGCAGATCCCCGCGATCGTCGGGCCTGGCGCGGCGATCCGCGATGATGCGGTAGATGAGTTCGTCGAGTGTCGCCTGCGCGCGATCGTAACGACGGACCACGGGCAGCGGCAGGCGCTCGAGGAGCGCGGCGAACGGCGACATCGTCAGCGGAAAGGCGCTGAGGACCGCCGTGAGCGCATTCCGCACACCGCCGGCCTCCTCTTCGACGTTCGTGCCGAGCAGGGTCTCGCCGACGATCGTCAGCGTGAGCCGGTTCATCTCCGCCGTGCAGTCGATGGTCTGTCCGTCCTGCCACCGGTCCGCGGTGCGCACAGCGTGTCGGACCATCGTGTCCGCGTAGCCGCTGATCCGCGTCTTGTGAAACGCCGGCTGGGCCAGCCGCCGCTGTCGACGATGGAGGTCGCCTTCGCTCGTGAGGAGACCTTCTCCCAGCAACCGCTTGGCGCGCTCGAGCGCGCGGCCCTTTTTGAAGAGTCGCGCCCGTGTGACGAGGACATCCTCGACGAGATCCGGGTGGTTCAGCAGGACGAGGCGCTGGACGCCAACCCTGAACTTCGTGACGTCGCCGTAGCGCTGGGATAGTTCCCGAAGCGCGCCCAGGCGGTCATGACGGATCTTGCGATAGAAGGACAGTCCAAAAAACCATTCAGACGGTCCGGGGGGCAACGTCATGGACTCTCCGATCTTATTCTCAGCGCTCGCGTGGCCCCACTTTCTCGCTGGACCCTCGCGCTCACGCGCTTCAGCCTTGACCGCAGGCGCTGCTGATACATCGACCGTTTCGTTTCGGCAACAGCCAAGCACCGCGTATTGCCCGGGAGCCGAGTGCCGAGCCCCGACCCGGTTCAAGTCGGTCTGCCCCCGGGCTGACATTAGGCGTTCGGAGACAGGGTCTTTCAAGAGAGTTATTGTCGTTTTTGGCCGAAATCCGCGGGGTGTTCGTGGCGATGTTCTTGCCCTCCGTCACCGCATGACGCTCGAGATCATGATCGGTCGCGGCCTGGCGATGTGCGCGCATCCCATGCTGGCCTGGCGAGTATTGTCGCCGGGTCATCGCTCGCTGCTCATCGGCGCGTACTTCGGCGCGAGCTACCTCACCGTCTTGTTCTCTCTACTGATCTTGCAGAGGTAGGGGAAGAAGCTACTGGGCGGTGAGTGACGCGTCCGTCACGCGCTTGATGTGGCGAACCGGCGTCGTGATGATCCGGCGGCCTTCGTGAAGAATCTCGAGGCAGAACCCGCGGCCAATCCATCCCAGTTTCAGCAGACTGCCGCCGAGCGACCCTCCGCTCAACAGCGCTTCACACGGAATCGGAAAGAACGCGCCGCCCTGGACGAGGACACGTGAATCCTGAGGCGCAAGAACCGTGATGCGGTAGCACGTATTCCGCGTGCGGACCTCGAGCTGCTCCACCGGCGAGAGTTCCCGCACCAGCACCCCGGACGCGCGTCCAGCAGCTGTGGTGAAGCGCTCGAGCGAGCCAGCCGCGACGGAACTGTCCGATCGCGAACTGCGGCGCAGCCTGGTCGCCCGAGTATCAGCGATCGGGTCCACGCAAAGAGTATAGCGCGCGCCGGACAGGAATGATCCGCCTTCTGAGAGCGCCTCGTCAGCACCTACCTGCCGTGCGACGCTGTGCTGCCCTCACTCAGCCCCAGCACCCATCGAATCGCTTCGCCGTACATCGTCGTCACATCCGGATCGCTCCAGGACTCCTTCGTGTGGCCGAGCGTCGAGTAGAAGACGCGGCCGCGACCGTACGTCTTCGCCCACGCAACGCCGAAATCGCGATCGCTCCGGCGCACCTCGCTCTTGGATGCCGGGAGCTTCGTCTCGTCGAGCCGGAGCAGGACGTTCACCTTATCGCGCGACCAGGCCTTGGCTTGATAAATCTCGTCCCGCTTCGAGAACGCCCGCGGCAGATGCTTGACCGCGGGGAAGCTCGGATCCTCGAGCACGATCGGTGCATCGAAGGTGTCCCAGGGGTGCCCGTCGAACCATCCGCCGAGCATCTCCGCATACTCGGGCCAGTCGTAGTTGGCGTCGAGCGCCGCATGCACGGCGACGAGCCCCTTGCCATCGTCGTGCACGAAGGACAGAAAGGCTCGTCGCTGCTCATCGGTCAAATTCCACGGGCCGGTCGTGCTCACGAGGACGATCGCATCGAACGCGGTGAGATTCTTGCCGTTCCTGCCTGCATCAGACTTGGTGATCCACGCGAAGTCGGTCCGCAGGTACGAGTCCCAGGCACCAGATGCCTTTCCCACGGTGCTCAGCGCGACCATCGCGTCCGAGATCGAGTCGTGCTGATAGTCCCGTGTCGCACCGAGAATCAGGACGGTCTTTGGGGAGCGCTTTTGCTCCGCTTGTGAGCCAACCGGAAAGGCCCTTCCACGCGCAGGTGCGTCGACTGGGGCGAGGATCATGACGAACACGACCATTGTCGCCACGAAAACCAGGTGACGGAGATGTTTTACTCGCATCAATGGCCTCCAACGAGACCGCGGCCCCTGAGCCAGTTGGCAAGCAGCGTCGGCCACACGCTTAGCGCGGGGTCTTCGAGGACGAGGCCAACCCCGTGCGGTCCGTTCTCGAAGATGTGCATTTCCGCCGGGATCTTGGCTTTTCGGAGCGCGAGATAAAAGCGGACGCTGTTTTCGACGGGCACTGACGTGTCAGCAGTCGTGTGAAAGAGGAACGTCGGAGGTGTGTCCGGCGTGACGTGCAGGTCGCTCGACAGCTCGTCGAGAAGCCTGGGATCGGGATGCTCGCCAAGTAGACTGCGGACGGACCCGGCGTGCGCGATCGCCGGGTCGAAGGAGATCACCGGGTAACCCAGGATCAGGAAGTCGGGTCGGCTGCCGACTCGTTCGACTGGATCCGCAGCGTCCGCCGCGCCCAAATCGAATCGCGTTCCGGCGGTCGATGCGAGGTGTCCTCCCGCTGAAAACCCCATCATTCCGATTCGATCCGGAGCGATCCCGAACTCCGACGCGCGCGCCCGCACGGTTCGCACTGCGCGCTGTGCGTCGCCAATCTCGATCGGATGGTGATAGCGCGGTCCGATCCGGTATTTCAGAACGAACGCCGTCACCCCCATCGCGTTGAACCAGGCGGCAACCTGCCGGCCTTCATGGTCGCTCGCCAGATTGCTGTAGCCGCCGCCAGGAGCGACGATGACGGCGGTTCGCGACGCGCGGCGACTCGCGGGATACCAGGTGATCGACGGCTTGTCCTCGTCGGCGGCTCCGAGCGCCCCTGGGGCGGCGTTCGCCCACAACAGGATTTCCTGCGGCATCGCTATCGTTGGCCCTCGACGTCCCCCCGCCTGACCCTGATTGCCCGGCGATCGCGCGTCCGCGGAACCGCCCAAAACCGCGAGCACGGCGATGATTGCGGCCTGGTGCCTCATTGAACGTCCTTTGGGTATCGTTTTCTCCGCGGTCCGCATTGCTCGGCGCTCGCGGGGCCCCACCCCCGCTCGCACTCGCTCGGCGACTCCGCGCCTCGCTCGGGCAGCAGGCGCCTGTCCGCTGTCCGCATTGCTCAGCGCTCGCGGGGCCCCACCCCTTTTCCATGGCGGCGGGGCCCCACTCCCGCCGCAGTTGCTCACCGCTTCGCGGCTCGCAACGGCTCAAGGCTGTCGCTCGCTCACGCCTCGCGCGTGCGCGCTCGCCGTGGGCCGCAGGCGCCTGTCCGCCTCTCTCCCCGCGACTCGCTTGAAATCCAGAAGCCTGGAAAAGCCGTAGTCGTAGGCAGACTAATTCGACCAAGGTCTATGCAACGCCGGATTTAGTCTTCCGGCCTGAGCAGTTCTGGTATCGGATCATTAAATATCCTAAGGATCAAGTGTGGCGCGGTGCTTGCTGACCCCGCGCCATTATGGGACTCCTCTCTCCGCGCGACGAACACAATCGTAATCAATCCCGAAGAAAGACCGTGCTCACGATTGCGATGGTGTTCCTGGCCGTCGTCACTGCAGTGTGGTCCGGGTTGGCTCGCCGGGGCTCGAACATCGACCTGACCGACGCGCGTGCCGATAAGTCATTCGAGGACGCGGTGAAGCAGGACGATCCGTTCTCGCTGCCGCCTGGGTCTGCCGCAGAGGATGCTTCTGGCCCATCCCACGACGCTGAAACCCCCGTTGGGCAGCGCGCATCGTCGACCGTCGGGATTCCTACCGTGCCCGCAGCGGCGGCGAATTCGAGGGCGCTCGGCCCACAGCTGCCGATAATCGCATCAAACGACGCTCCTTCGTCCCGGTTTCCGTCGGCGTCAGGCCCGTTGTCAACGTCACCCGCACCCGGCGGTGGAGCCGCGAGCGGGTCATCGCGGTTGGCCCCGGGATCTGGTGGCGGCGGCTTCGGTGGCGGAGGCGGCGGCACTCCGACCGGCCGCCGCGCGGCCGCGACGACGGCGGCTGACAACACGAGCGATGGATCAGGCTCATCGAGCCGCAAACGTTTGACGACGGCCGCGTTCGAGCTTCCCTCGGACGGTAGCAGTCCTCAGACGTCGAGTGGATCCGGCGGTTCGGGATCGGGTCCCTCGTCGTTCAACGCCAGCAGCTCCCAAGGTTCACAGAGTTCCGGTGGGCCTGGCGCCGCCAGCTCCGGTCCAAGCACGCCGCGAGATTCCTCGAATCCGCCAGCGAACGCCGGTAGTCAGCCACAGTCTGGCTCCACGGCTCCGGCACCGGCGTTGTTCGGCAGTGATTCGCCGCAGACAAGTACCGGGCCGAACGGCCTTCCCGAGAACCCGCTGCCGACGAATGGCGTGGCTCCGCAAACGGATTCCCCGACCGTGCCGCAGGGTGACGGCCAACCGGGCCAACAGGCCGGGCCGACGACTGCGACACCCGTTCCCGAGCCAGCCTCGCTGCTGCTGCTCGCGACCGGCGCCGCAGCGTTGGCAGCGCGGCGTCGCGCTTCGCGCCGATAGCCAGCGCGCGCTTGCACAGGTCGATCGCGCCGGACTCCTCACGGAGTCCGGCGTTTTGTTTTTCAGTGTGGCCAGTACCGCTCCTGTCGCGACCCGCGCGCCCGGCACCGGTTGAATCAGCGTTATCATCTCGACCAAAGGCGCATGACTCTCTCACGTCGAGCGCTGATAGTGCTCGTGATCGTCGGCTGCCTTGCGATAGCGGGACGAGCGCAGCAGGCTCCCAATGCGCAGGGCCGCAGCACCAACCTCGGCACCGATCCGAACGGCAATCCGGTTCGCCTGGCGTTGAAGACCGGGCACGTTTCAAACTACGACGAGGCCAAGGTCCCGCCGTACACGCTCCCCGATCCACTCGTCTTCGCCGACGGCCGGCGAGTCGCCAGCGCACGCTCGTGGTTGAGAGACCGCCGTCAGGAGCTGATTCGTCTCTACGAGACGGAGATCTACGGCCGCGTGCCCAGGACAGCACCGCGGGTGATCTGGCACGTCGCTGAGACGGACCCGCGTGCGCGCGGTGGCACCGCCACGATGAAGCAGGTGCAGGGAGTCATCGGGAACGGTGCAGACGGCTTGCGAATCAATTTGACGATGTATACGCCGGCGAAGGCGACGAAGCCGGTGCCAATGATTCTGATCGTGAATTTCGGCGGCGGCACCGGCCCATCGTCCGCGCGCGGCGGCCCGAGTGCGCCGTTGCCGGTCGGCGATCCGCCGGTGGCCGATGAGATCCTCGAACGCGGTTGGGGTTACGCGACGATTCGTTACCAGGACATTCAGGCCGACCGCGCAAACTCGTGGCGCGAGGGGGTCATCGGGCTGTCGTTCGCTGAGGGTCAGGAGGAGCCGCGGGCCGACGAGTGGGGAACGATCAGCGCGTGGGCCTGGGGCATCAGCCGCGTGATCGACTACTTCGAGTCCGACAGGTCGGTGAACGCGAATCAGGTTGCCGTCCAGGGTCACTCGAGGCTGGGCAAGACGGTGCTGTGGGCCTCGGCCAGCGATCCTCGGATCGCGGCGGTCTACTCGAGCTGCGCCGGAGAGATGGGGTCCGCGCTCGCGCGCCGCGACTGGGGGGAGACCGTCGACGACATGGCGCAGAACTTTCCCTGGTGGTTCGCCGGCAACTTCCAGAAATGGGTCGGACGCTGGAATGACATGCCGGTCGACGCGCACATGCTGATCGCGTTGAGCGCTCCACGGCCGGTCTTCGTGACCGGCGGCACGGCAGACCAGTGGGCCGATCCCGTCGGCGAATTCAAGGCGCTCGTCGCGGCCGGTCCCGTGTATCGTCTTCTCGAAAAGAGGGATCTCGGTGTGTCGACGCTACCGCCGCTCGATACGCCAATCACGAGCGGTGACCTGGGCTGGCACTACCATACCGGTGCCCACGCGGCCACACTGGCTGATTGGCGGGCCTTTTTGATTTTTCTCGCCAAGTACTTCACGTGAAATCGGGCGGCGCGTCAGACTAATAGAGCGTGCATCCGATGTCGGGTGAGGGGCCAGCAATGCCTCCGAAGGGCCGCGGCCCATCGTGTGGATGTCTGGAGGTCCTCCCGCGCGGTTGGCATCCTGTCGAGGTCGCCGCCGCGATCATCTGCGCTCACAAGGTGTTATGATTCCGGCACCGAAACCACGCCGGTCCTCAGAGTCAATGTCCTGCCCTCGCTGCGGCGCGACTGTCGCGGTTTCCGGTGGAGGCGTTTGTGCCGTATGCGGCGCGAGCCTTGCCGGATCCGCTGAAGGGCTGACCGTCGCCCTGACGGCACCTCCTTCTCAGACCCCGCCTCCCGCCGGATTTGGCGACGAGTCGACGATCGGGCACGAGACGCGCAAATCTGACACAGAGCAGGCGCCGATACTCGCGGGGTCGAGAGCCGGCCACGATACCCCCAAAGCCGACGTCGAGCAGGCGACGATGCTCGCGGGTCCGGAGACGCTGGCCCGCGTTTCCGCCGTGAAGTCGGCGTTCTCTGCGGACGAAGGGCCCCTCGCGGTCGGTCAGTCCTTCGGCACGCGGTACCACATCATCCGACTGCTCGGCATAGGTGGCATGGGCGCGGTGTATCAGGCGTGGGATGCAGAGCTCGCCGTGGCCGTGGCCATCAAGGTGATCCGTCCCGAGGTGATGGCGGATCCGATCTCCGCGGCCGAGATCGAAAAGCGGTTCAAGCGCGAGCTGCTCCTCGCCCGTCAAGTCACGCACAAGAACGTCGTCCGGATCCACGATCTCGGGGAGATCAGCGGCATCAAGTACATCACGATGCCGTACGTCGATGGCGCGGATCTCGCGACGATCCTGCGGAAGGAAGGGCGGCTGCCGGCGAAGCGCATGCTTCGGATCGCGCGATCGGTCGTGGCCGGCCTCACCGAAGCACACAAGAAGGACGTCGTCCACCGCGATCTCAAACCCGCCAACATCATGATCGACGCTGAAGACGAGGCGTTGATCATGGACTTCGGCATCGCGCGCTCGACCGGGCAGCCCGTCGCCGCCGGGCCGATGCCGGGGAACACCACGATCGTCGGCGACCTCAGGCGGGTCGCGTCCACGCCCGACGCCACGGTCCTCGGAGCGGTCATCGGAACGGTGGAGTACATGGCCCCCGAGCAGGCCAAGGGGCAGCCGGTCGATCAGCGGGCGGACGTGTACGCGTTCGGTCTGATCATGTACGACATGCTCACCGGCCGGCCGCGGGCGCAGCACATGGGAAGCGCCGTCGGCGAGCTGCAAGCGCGCATGGTGCAGGCGCCGCCGCCGGCGAAGTCGTTCGTTCCAGACATTCCTGCGGCACTCGATGCCGTGGTCTCGCGGTGTCTCGAGCC
>DATAEK010000081.1:0-26606 GCA_036258055.1 Vicinamibacterales bacterium | reverse complement strand
CAGTACCGCCGACTCACCGTTGACGTTGGCCTTCGTTTCGGCGTCAGCCATGCCGTCCTCGATGGTCGCGACGTCACGAAGCAGTACCGGATGGGCCTCGGTCTGGCGGACGACAATATCGCCGAACTCCGCCACCGAGCGAACGCGTCCGCGCGTGCGCAGCGTCAGCGCCGTGCCTCCTTGTTCGACACGTCCACCGGGAATCTCGGCGTTCTGGTTCTGCAGCGCGCGCGAGACGTCATTGACCGTGAGGCTGTACGCACGCAGACCGTCAGCGTTGAGCGTGATGTTGACCTGTCGTGCCCGGCCGCCGAGCACGACGACCTGCCCGACACCACTGACGCTCTCGAGCTGCCGGCGGAGCGTCTTGTCCGCGTACTCAGTGATGTCGCGGACGGGCTTGTTTGCCGAGACGGCGAGCGTCAGGACGGGCGCGGAATCGGGATCGAATTTCTCGACCGTCGGCTGCTCGATGGTCTTGGGAAGAAGCGGCAGCACGCGGTTGACGCGGTCCCGAACCTCCTGCGCCGCGATGTCCGCATCCTTCTCGAGCAGGAAGGCGATGATGACCTGCGACACTCCCTCGGACGAGTTGGATCGCAACTCGTCGATGCCGCTGATCGTGTTGACGCCCTCCTCGATCTTGTCGGTGATCTCGGTCTCGACCTCTTCCGGCGCAGCGCCGGGCAGACGTGTCGTGACGATGACCGTCGGGAAATCGACCTTCGGAAAGCGGTCCAGCCCCAGGCGGGTGAACGCAAATGCGCCCACGACGGTCAGCGAGAGGATGATGACGGTCGCGAACACAGGACGACGTACTGAGAGTGCGGCAAGCCACTGCATGACTGAGTCTCAGAAGAAAAAAGGCGAAGTGGTTACTTGATCTTGACGATCTGCCCGTCCGACAACCGTCCCTTCGGATCGTTCGCGAGGACGTCACCACTGGCCACGCCGCTCGTGAGCTCGACCCGGTCGCCGACGGTTTGCCCCAGGGTCACGATGTGCTCTTCGATCTTGTTGTTCTTGACGACATACACCCGACTCGTGCCCGCGACGGTCTCGACCACGGTCGACGGCGCGAGGAGCGCGGGCGTTTCCGGCGGCTGCTGAATCAGCGCCGTGGCGAAGAGCCCCGGTTTCAGCCTCCCGTCACCATTCGGCACGACCGCCTCGACCATCAGCGCGCGCTGATCGGCGCGGAGCGCCGGCGACACGAATCGTACGTGCGCGATGAACTCCTGGCCCGGATACGCATCGACCGTGAGGCGAACCGGCTGTCCTTCTTTCACCAGCGACACGGACTGTTCAGGAACCGTCAGCTCCACCCGCAGCGGATCGACGCTCACGACCGTCGCGACTCGGGTGCCGCGCGTGACGTAGTCCCCGACGCTGACAGCCCGCTCGGCGACCACCCCTGCGAACGGTGCGCGCACACCGGTGTCGGCCACGGCCTTTCGTGCCAGCGCCACTCGTGCTCTCGCGGCCTCGAGCAGCCGGTACGACTGCTGCGCGGAGTTCTGCGCGACCTGGTACTGCTGACGGGCGGCTTCGACCTGGGTCCGTCGCTGATCGAACTCGCTCTGCGATACCACCTTTTGATCGAGCAGCGAACGGATCCGGTTGAATTCCGCTTCCGCCCACTCGAGCGAGGCCTTGGCGTTCATGACGTCAGGCACTGCCTTCGGATCGAATGGCTGACCCGCGGTCAGGCCCAGACGGGCTTCGAGCTGCGCGGCGTTGGCCTCGGCTTCCTGGAGCTGCGCACTCGTCTCCGACGCCGAAATGCGGATGAGGAGCGTACCCTGTCGCACGCGCGAGCCACGCTCGACGGGCGTCTCGACGATCCGTCCTGCGGTCTCGGCGCTGACTTCCGCCTGCTCATCCGCGGTCAGCGACCCGGTGACCCGGAGGAAGCGATCGATGGGTCGACTTTCCACCGTTGCCGTCGCGACCGCCAACGGTTCCGGCGCTTCCGCGGCAGCAGCGGTGGCGGTGGTTTCATTGCGGCAGCCGGCCGTCACCACGGCCGACGCGAGTAGTGACGCGAACAGAAACGAACTCCGGACGTTCATGGCTTCAAGCCTCGCGAGTGAAGGTGTCTTCCGGGCAACGGCCCGGATGAAACGACGTGTCGAATCCCGTGCGCAGACCGGTCAACGTGGCCTCGAGCGTGTCTCTGGCCAGGGCGTCCGGGTCTTCGCCCGGCGACAGGCGATCGCACAGCCGGACCACGGCCGCGCCGACGATCGACGTGAGAAGAATGCGCAGAATCGATTCGGGAGCGACGGTCGCGGGAAGTTGGCCGGAATCGATCGCCGACTGAATCAGCCCGCGAAGCTGCACCTTTCCTTCATGGACGAATGCGAAGCGCTCCCAATCGCGGCTGATGCGTGGGACCGACCGGTCCAGGAACATCAACGCGAAGTACTCGGGATGCTGCTTGCTGAAGTCGTAGACTCGCCAGAACGCCCGTCGAATGCCGGCGATTGGATTCGCCTCGGTCGCGAAATCGCGGCCAGGCTCAGGCGTAAAGAGGATCCGAAAGCCCTCTTCTGCGAGCGCGAAAAAGATGTCGTCCTTGCTTGGAAAGTAGCTGTAGATGGCTGCCGGGCTGTACTCGATCTTCTCTGCGATTTTGCGGATCGAGACGTTGTGATACCCCTCCGCGACGAACAGCTCACGCGCTGCGTCGAGAATCGCCCGCCCGACGGCTTCCTTCTGCCGGCTGTGCCGCTCCTTGATACCCAAAAAAACCCCTTTTGATCAGTAATTGAACACCGTTCAATAGGCTAACACCGTTAGACGCTCTCGTCCAGGTCCAGGTTCCACCATAGGTTGGCAGTATCCTTACGCATGGACCGACTGACACCCGATGAGGCAAAAGCTCGACTCCAATCCACTCCCGGCTGGGCTCTGGATGGGGACGCCATCCGCCGGAAATTCACGTTTCCGGGGTTCGCAGATGCCGTGGCGTTCGTGGTCAGGCTGGGGTTCGATGCGGAAGCGGCCGATCACCACCCCGACATCCTCGTGAACTACAAGCGGGTGACGCTCACCTACTCGACACACAGCGCAGGCGGCCTGACGGACAAGGACTTCGCGGGGGCGGCAAAGGCCAACGAGCTCGCAAGCGCCATGAAGGCGACGTAGCGGCGTCGCGAGTTTCACCCAATTGCGGCAAGCCAGCGGCGCGAGCGAGCAGCTTGAGCCGAGCGAGCGCTGGCAGGCGCTGGGGGTGGGGCCCCAGCGCAAACCAAAAGATGCAACTCAAGAACACCTACAGTGCGCGCGAGGTGGCGGCGATGACCGGCCTGACCGCGCGTCAGCTGCAGTGGTGGGATGCACGGCGGCTGTTCGCACCTGCGGTTGCGCCGAAGCGGACCGAGGCCGGCGGGTTCACCGAGCGCCGCTATACACCCGTCGATCTGCTCGAGTTGATGGTGCTGGCCGATCTGCGACGACAGGGGCTGTCGGTGGCTCGTCTCCGCCTCCTGCTCGACACGCTGCGCCAGCGCTTCGGCATCCGGCTCTTCGAGGTGGTCGGCGGCGCGGGTCCACTCACGCTGCTGACGGATGGTCAGGAGATCTACGCGAGAACGGAGGCGGGAGACTTCTACAACCTGCTGCGGGCGCCGTCCCAGCCGCTGCTCGTAGTGGGCATGGATCCACCGATGCGCGAGATTACCGCGAAAGTTCGCGCGCATCGCAAACGGCCGAAGCGTCGCGCGACAGCTACAAAGGGGAAGGGATAGAGCGGAGCAATCAGCCGATCGGGAAGATCTTGTCGAGGCCGTCGGCGGGGCGCGGAATCACGTGAACCCCGACGAGCTCGCCGACCCGTCGCGCCGCCGCCGCCCCAGCGTCGGTTGCCGCCTTCACGGAGGCGACGTCGCCGCGAACGATGGCCGTGACCAGTCCGGCGTCGACTTTCTGCCACCCCACGAACACCACGTTGGCCGCTTTGACCATCGCGTCGGCGGCTTCGACCATGCCGACGAGGCCTCGTGTTTCAACGAGTCCGAGCGCCTCTCCGGGAAGTTCTTTGGCCATGTGAGGGGCATTCTACTATGCGATCCGGCCGCGGGCGGCAATCTCGATCCGCTCTTCGACCTGGCGGCCGTTCACGAGCCAGACGCCGTCGACCAGGTTCGAAACCACACACGCGTGGTTGGGGAGAATCCGGACGAGATCGCCGGTCGCCAGGCTGGTCTCTCCGTCGACGCGAACCGTCGCATGTTCCTCCGACAGACGTTCGATGACGAGCGATCGATCGGGCACGGAGGTGTCGAGGCTCTCGAACACCGCGCCGTGTCCGCGCATCTCGCTTGCGCCGCGTGCCTGATCGAGCGCGAGCGTTTTGCTGCCGCTATCGAGGATGACGCGATCCGCCGCGGGCCGGCTGACGACCCGCGCCAGGACGGTGAGCGCGCAGTCGTCGTAGGTCGCGGCGCCCAGCGCGACCTGGGTGCGGTCGTAATAGATGTAGTTGCCCGGACGCAACTCGGTCAGCCCCTTCTGCTGCAGGCTGAAGCGCGCCGTCGGGGTCGACCCGACGCTGATCTCCTCGACCGGCACGCCCAGGTCGCGGACGCGCGCCGCGAGATCGTTCAAAAGACGTGCTTCACTCGCGGCGATGGCCTCGGTCTCCGCGTCAGACGACGCGTGGTAGGCGTGGCCGGCGTGACTCAGAAGACCGCGGAAGCGAAGGCCGGGCATTTCCGCAACCCGCGCGACGAGCTGCGCGGCTCCGGCGGCCTCCGGATCGATTCCGCAGCGATGAAACCCGACGTCCACTTTCACCAGGACGTCGACGCTCGCTCCCGCCACGCGCAGCGCATCCGACCACCCCTTGGCCACCGCAGCATCGTCGACGATGAACGACAGGCGCGTCGAGTCGAGGAGATTGAGCACGCGATCGGCGTTGACCGGATTCAGGGGGTAGGGCAGCCGGATGTCTTCGATGCCCGCGTGCGCGAAGACCTCGGCCTCTCCGAGCTTGGCACAGCAGATCCCGACGGCGCCACGGCCAATCTGCACCCGCGCGAGTTCGGGCGACTTGTGCGTCTTCGCATGCGGCCGCAGGCGCAGGCCGCGCGCCGTCGCCGCCGTCTGCATCCGATCGATGTTGCGCTCGAGCCGCTCGTGCTCGATGAGCACGCAGGGGGTGCGGAGGTCGGTTAGTTCCACGCGCCAAGTCTACGGGACTGGCGCAGACACGTTCAACGTGCACCGTGCAGTGTTCAAGGTGCAGTGCCAGGTGCAGGGTGCACGTTTCTAGAGGCTTCCGATCGCGCCGATCGCCACCGGTCCCTTGAAGCCAGGGAAGACGCCGGCCAGCTGGGTCACGCCGAGGTGGCCGGCGACGACTTCGGCGAAGACGCTGCGGAAGTCCGTCGTGACGGCGAGGTCGCGGCCGTCGTAGCGCTGCTCCCGCGCGAGTCCGGGCCACTTGCCGTAGACCCGCCCGCCGCGCACGGCGCCGCCGATGACCATCATCGCGTTCCCGTGCCCGTGATCCGTTCCGCGGTTGCCGTTCTCGGCCACGGCGCGTCCGAACTCCGACATCGTGAGGATGACGACGTCGGCCATGCGATCGCCGAGATCCTGGACCAGCGCGGCAATGCCGCGGGAGAAGTCGTCGAGCCGCGCGCCGATCTGGCCGTTGGCCGCGCCTTCGTTGACGTGATGATCCCAGTTGCCGGTTTCCGCGAACGCGATCTCGAGCCCGACGTCCGCCTTGATCAGCTGGGCGATCTGCTTCAGGGACTCGCCGTACGGCGAGCGCGGGTAATCCGCGCCGTTGGCGGGCGAGTATTGAGCCGGGTTCGCGCTCTTGAGCATCCTGACGGCATCGAACGCCTCGCGACCGGTTTGCTGCAGCACGTTCTGGGCCGCGGCCGCGTACTCCGCCTCGAACGAGGCCTGCACCATGTCACTCGCCTGACCCGCGCGGATACCGAACTGCCCGATCTGGCCGATGGCGAGCGCCGGTTCCAATCCCTGCAGCGACCGCGGGAGTTGGGGCGCGAGCGCAACTGCACGGAAGGGCGTGGCCGCTTCGTGCTCGCGAGCGTGCAGGCAACGATTCAGCCAACCGTCCTGCGTGCTCTTGACGCCCGGCGTGGCCGTTTCCATGTAGTCCTGCGCGTCGAAATGCGACCGGGTGCCATCGGGCGATCCGCAGGCGTGAACAATCGCGAGCTGCTTCGCGTCGTAGAGGGGCTTGAGCGGCGCCAGGCGGGGATGGAGTCCGAAGAAGCCGTCGAGATCGAGGGCGGCATCAGGGTTCGATCCGGGGCGCGCGATCGCGATTGACGGGCGCGCGGCGTAGTAGTCGCGCTCGCCGAACGGCACGATCATGTTCAACCCGTCGACGGCGCCGCGCTGGAAGATCGTGACGAGCACCTTGCGGCGAACCGATTGCGCGGCGGCGACGGTTCGGGCGACGAACTGCGGCGCGAATCCCAGACTGACCAGCGCCAGTCCGCCGTTCTTGAGAAAAATGCGTCGGGTGATCATCGCGTCCTACCTTCTCTGGAATTCCGGGGAGCCGAGTACGAGCGCAACCGCCTGAGGGTTCTCCGTCGCCTTGGCGACCGTTGTCCTCGTCGACTCCGAGAGGTCGCCGGCCAGGATGCCGCTCACGATCGTGTCCGCGGATCCCTGCACCGGTGCGTTGATGGCGCCGCCACCGAAACCGCCGCCAAAACCGCCACGGCCGCCGCGCATCCGTCCACTGCTCAATGCCAGCGCGAAGTTCATTCGGTTGAGGAGCGCGCCGGTATTGACCCACGCATCGGCGCGGTCCGCGTAGCCCGTCGGCGGCTGGCACATGTAGAGCGGCATCCCGAGATCGCGCAGCGTCTGTACGAGCGGCAGCGCGCTCGCGAGGTCCACGCCGGTCGCACGGACGGCGCTGACCACGAACTCGAACGGCGTTTTGACTTTCGCGCGATACGCTTCGGCCGAGAAGAACTCCGGTGAGGTCACAATCGTGCGCACGACTTCGCGGATGTCGCCGTCGGTCTGACGGAATCGCTCGGCCGCGCGGTCGACGAGTGCCTTTGGCGGCTCGTCAGCCACGAAGCGCCGCACGAGCTTGGTCGAGATGAAATGCGCAGTCGAGGGATGCTTTGCGAGGAGGTCGAGCACCTCCTGACCGTCCTTCTGACCGTTGCCCTTGATCTTGTGTCCGAGCACGATCTTCTCGCCATCGTCGTGCATCCGCGGCTCGAAGCGGTAGCCGCCGCCCTGACGCGGGTTGGCAATCGTCCAGCCGGTGAAAGCGCGCGCGACTTCCCCGACGTCCTTCTGTGTGTAGCCGCCGTCCACGCCGAGCGTGTGCAGCTCCATGAGCTCGCGCGCGTAGTTCTCGTTAATCCCGCGCGGCCGGGCGTTTTGCGCGTTAGGGGGCAGATCGGCGAGCGTCCGCGGACGGCTGCCCTGAGGCGGCATCTGGCGCGGGCCAGCGCGATAGGGATTCCGAGGGTTCATCTGCCGGTTCCTCGCCGCTGTCGTGGCGTCGATCGGCGCCGAGCTCTGCCAGTTGTCGAGGTAGAAGAGCATCGCGGGGCTCTCGGCGACTGCACCGAGGAGGTCCCGGAACTTGCCGAGCGCGCGTGGTCGAATCGTGTCGCGCTCGTACTCGGTGAGGTAGACCCGGGTTTGTCCCTTGCCCGCGAAAACGTTGAAGTGGTTGAACCAGAAGTCGACCATCATCTCTTCGAGCTGACGGTCACTGTAGGCCGCCCGCAGGACCTTCTGTTCTGAGAGCTCCGCCATGACCGTCCGCTGGCTGCGGGCCGCTTCCATCTGCTCGGGCGTCCGCAACGGTACGGCATTCTGATCCGCGGGCTTCATCGAGGCGTCCTGCGCGTTCTCCTGTTTCGCTTGTTGCCGCGCCATGAGCGCGGGCCGGAAGTAGCGCTCGGACAACTCACGGGTGCTCTTGTTCAGTGTCTCGAACGAGGCGAGACGGGTGGTCATGGCCGAATCAGGCAGATGCTCGGGCTGGAGCTGCTGGTCGATGTAGGCCTGCAGCCCGATTTCCCGGACGCGCTCCACGTCGCCCGGCCGCGGACCAAACCCGATCCGGTTGAGCACGTGCACGATCGTCCGGTCGTCCGGTTTTGCTGGTACCGCGGATTTGTTCTTGTCCGCCTGCAGTCCCGAAGTGACGAACGCGACGGCAACGATTGCGGGCGCCAGAGCCCTGATCGGGCGGCTCGGCATGCGCATGGCTGACCTCTTCTGCCTGGCCGCGGGGCGACCCGTTCCCCGCCGCTTGCAGATTAGACCGTGGATACTGCTGCGGGGTTAAGTCCAGATCAAGTCATCTTTTCCTAGTTTGTCGCGGGGCCCCACCCCCGCATTTCTCAGCATGCGCGGGGCCCCACCCCCGCGCACACGCGCTCGACGCCTTCGGCGCTCGCGCTGGGCCGCAGGCGCTCCGCCAGCGCTTCGCTTCGCTCGCGCCGCTGACTCGGGACAACCGGGCAAAACTCGCCGCAGGCGCTCCGCCAGCGCTTCGCTTCGCTCGCGACGATGGTCAGTGGCCACCGGGTGAAACTTGGGCCGGCTCCCTTCCACCAGCGGCCGGCTCAGTTCGTTCCGTGACTACAATGACGGCCATGCGCAGAGTTCTGCTGGTGGGGCTTGCGGCGGCGGGTCTGGCCGGCGCTCCTCAGAACCCGCCCCAGACAGTTTTAATCTCCGGAGGGACGGTGATCGACGGCACCGGCGGCCCGGCTCGCCGCGCGGACGTCCGGCTGCGCGACGACACGATCGCGGAGATCGCGGCCTCGTTGTCCCCCCTCCGGGACGAACGCATCATCGACGCGTCCGGACAGACGGTCGCCCCTGGCTTCATCGACATGCACAGCCACGCCGACCGCGGCATCGGTGAACATCCGGAAGCGTCGAGCCAGGTCCTCCAGGGAATCACCACTGCCGTCGTCGGCCAGGACGGCGGGGGCACGATGCCGGTCTCGGACTTCTTCGACGAGATCGAGTCGTCGCATCCGGCGATCAACTTCGCGACGATGGTCGGGCACGGAACGGTGCGCGGGCTTGCCCTCGGCGCCGATTACAAACGGAAAGCCACGAGCGCCGAAGTCGAGACGATGAAGGCGCTCGTCGATCGCGGGATGCGTGACGGTGCGCTGGGGGTGTCGAGCGGGCTCGAATACGACCCCGGCTTCTATGCCGAGACCAGCGAGGTGGTAGAGCTCGCGCGCGTGGCGCGACGTTACGGCGGTTTGTACGCCAGCCACGTGCGCGACGAGGAGAACACCGTCCTGGACGCCTGGCGTGAGGCGATCGACATCGGACGCAAAGCCGGTGTGCCCGTCGAGATCTCGCACATGAAACTCGCGTCGAAGCCGGTGTGGGGGAAGGCCGCCGAAGGGCTCGCGCTGCTCGAGAGCGCGCGGCGCGAAGGGCTGACCGTCATGGCGGACTGGTATCCGTACACCTATTGGCAGTCCAGTCTCTACGTCCTCATTCCTGATCGCGACTTCGACAACCGCCGCAAGTGGGAGATAGGCCTCGACGAGATTGGCGGCCCCCAGAACGTGCTCATCACGAGCTATCGGCCTGACACATCATTCAACGGCCGCACCGTTGCCGAGATCGCCGCCGCATCGGGCAGGGACCCCGTCTTGCTCATCATCGACATGATCCATACGGCAGGACCGGGGATCGGCATCATCGGAACGGCGATGACGGAGCCCGATCTCGAAAAGCTCTTTGCGCATCCTCAGATACTCATCTGCTCGGACGGCGGGCTGACCGGACGACATCCGCGCGGCTACGGGACGTTCCCCCGCGTCCTCGGCAAGTACGTACGAGATCGCAAGCTCGTCGCGCTCTCTGAAGCGATCGCGAAGATGACGAGCCGTTCAGCTCGCCAGCTCGGTCTGGCCGATCGCGGCGTTCTCGCGCCTGGCAGGAAGGCGGATCTCGTGGTGTTCGACGCAGCGACGATTCAAGACGCCGGCACTCCGCAGCAACCATCCCAGCCGCCGACCGGCGTCAGGGCCGTGATCGTCAACGGTGAACCTGTCCTGATCGATGGCGTCATGACGAGCGCGCGGCCGGGGCGCGCGCTTCGACGTCACACCCCGGCCTCGGCCCCGGCGTCCCGTCAATGAGAAGCGTACTCGTTGCCGTCATCGCGATCTGGGCGCTGGTGGCGCAAACGCCCGTGCCGGCCCCGCAAGAGACGCAAGCAGAGCGCTTCCGATCGTCGGGTGCCTTGCAGCTGGTTGACGAGTTCGTCGCACGGCAGATGCGGCAGGACCGCACGCCCGGCGTAGCGCTGGCGATCACGTCGCGCGACGCCCTCATGATGGTGAGCACCTATGGCTTCGCGGACGTCCGGGCGCGCGTGCCGCTCACCCCGTCGCATCTCTTCGAGATCGGATCGATCTCGAAGTCGTTCACTGCCGTAGCGCTGCTTCAGCAGCGCGACGCCGGTCGCTTCGATCCCGCCGCGCCCATCGTCAAATCTCTTCCGTGGTTCAGCGTGCAGTCGAAATTCGAGCCGACAACCGGTCACCAGCTCCTGACTCACACCGCCGGCTTTCCCCGCGATCGCGACGATGTGCCGTCATCGCTCTACCAGGCCGCCGCGCTGCACGAGCGAACGATCGTCGCCAAGCCGGGTACCCGCTACGCCTACTCGAACGTGGGCTACCAGGTACTCGGTTACGCGCTCGCCGCCATTGCCGGGCGTCCGTACCCTGAAGTCGTGCGCGACGGCATTCTGCTGCCGCTCGGGATGACGGTGACCGAGCCGCAGTTCACGCACGACACGCGCCTTCGACTGGCCGTGGGCTACGAGGACATGTACGACGATCGGCCGCCGCACGTCTCGCATCCGCTTGCGCCGGCGACCTGGCTCGAGTACGGGGCCGGCGACGGCAGCATCGCGTCGACCGCCGAGGACATGGCGGCGTACGTGCGGATGCTCCTCAACAAAGGCCGAGGGCCATCCGGTCCGGTCATCTCACCGGAGTCGTTCGCGCTCCTCACGCAGAAAGCTGTGAAAATCGGCGATGCTCAGTGGTACGGCTACGGCATGCGAGTGAGCGAAATCGAGGGCCGGACCGTGCTTTCCCACTCGGGCGGAATGGTCGGTTACGCGTCCTCGCTCCTCGCCGACGTGACCGACGGCGTCGGCGTCATCGTGATGGTGAACGGGCCTGGGTCGTCCGACGCGATCGCCAGCTTCGCGCTCGACGCGGGGCGTGCGGTCGCCAAGGGGAGCACGCTGCCGTCGCAGCCGGCTCCGAACGATCCGTCGATCGTCCCGAACGCCGCGGACTACGCTGGCGAGTACAAATCCGAATCAGGCGCGCCGCTCGTCATCGTGGCGGATGCGAATCGTCTGTGGCTCGTCCACCGCGGCGTGCGTGTGCTGCTCGAAAGCCGTGGCCGCGATCGGTTCTTCGTGAACCACCCGGACTACGCGCTGTTCCTTCTCACCTTCACGCGGGATGCCGACAAGCAGGTTACCGAAGCGTCCTGGGGAGACCGTTGGTTCGTGGGCTCGCGCTACAAGGGTCTGGCGGCGGTCGCGCCTCCGGAAAGCTGGCGTGCGTTTGTCGGTCACTACCGCACGACCCACGCGTGGTTCAGCAATTTCAGGATCGTGCTGCGGAAGGGGCAGCTTCTCCTGATCAGCCCTTCGGGCGGCGAGCAGGTCATGATTCCGGTGGGGGACGAGTTCGCGCTCGAGGACAAGGACTCGGCCGAGCGGATCACGTTCGACACGATCGTGAACGGCACCGCGCTGCGCGTGACACTGTCAGGCGTCCCGTACTATCGGAGCTTCACGCCGTAGCGGGCGCTCCTCCTACTTCTTGTCCATGAACTTCTTCCACTGGTCGACGATGGCCTGCTGTGGGCCTTTCGCCGCAGCGTACTGTGCAGCGTAGCGGCTGAAGAGCGCGAGGTCTTCATCTTTCGATTTGATCGTCCGGCCGGAGGCCCGAGCCTCGTAGAGGGTCCGCAACACGATGAACAGCCGCTCGTGATCGTCGGGATGCTTCTGCAGGTACGGGTCGAGCGTCGCGAGCGCTTCGGCGGGCTGGCCGGCCATCGCCAGCGCGGTGCCGAGTCTGAGCTGCACCTGCTCGCTGTCGGGCCAGAGCGTCGAGGCTTCCTTCAGGATGTCCACCGCTTGATCGACGTCACGCAGCCGGAGCAGCGCGTCGCCGAGGAGCGTGTAGATGAAGGGCGCCTCGCTCTCCGTGACGAGCGACGTCTGCCAGGCGCCGACCGCTTCGCGATCCCGCCCGCCGGCGGCGTAGCAGGACCCGAGATAGAAGACCGCAGGGAAGAACTCCGAGTCCATCCGGATGGCCTCACGGAATTTCCCGGCGGCCGCCTCGAGCTGTCCCTGGGAGTACAAGGCGAGGCCGTTGAGGAACACGACCGCGAGCTGATCGTTCCCCTCTGCCTTGAGCGCCTCGACAGCCGCGTCGAATCGACCGGCTTTCGCTTCGTTGATCGCCGGCGTCACGCTCGCTGGCGGCGCATTCGGCCCGACGTTCATCCGATCGAGGAAGAAGCTGACGACCTGGGGCGAGAGCACTGCGCTCTTGTCGAAGGCGTCGATGCGGGACGAAAACGGAATTGGCGCCCGCGCGACGAGCGCTTCCTTTCCGTTCGCACCCGACGCGGCGATCGTCAGGGCGGGCCGCGCGATCGTGAACGGCCGGACGACCTGGCCTGACTTGCGCCCGTTGATGCTGATCACCGCGCGAGCGACGTACTCGCCAGGCGGCAGGAGGGCGATGGGTACCGAGGCTTCGGCCATCCGGCGGTTGGGTGTGCCCGCAGCGGGTGTCTGCACCCGTGCCGCTCCGCCGTCCAGCGTCCGTCCCTGTTCGCTCTCGGCGACCTCGATGACGACAGAGGTCGAGGTCAAGACCTCAGGCGAGTCCGAATAGAGCTCGATGTAGCCGTGCAGCGTGTCGGACGTGAACTGCGCCGACACGGCCGGAGCCAGTCCGATCGCGGACGTTCCCGTGTTGTCGGCGATCAGCAGATCCGTCGCGCGAACCTGACCAGCCGAGGTCAACTGCGCGCGGAACGTGTGTTCGACGCTGCCGCGTTTGCCCGCGCTGTCCACGACCGCGAGCTTGATGGTGTGGACGCCGGATTCGTTGGTCAGCGCGGCGCCCACGTACGTCTGGCTCTTGGTAGCCTGATGGATCGGCACTTTGAGCTGGTCTTCCACCTGACTCGAGACGACGTTACCTTTCGAATCGAGCAGCATGTAGGCGAGCGACATCGGCCCCGTCGGATCGAGCGACCGATCGATCTCCGCCGCGACCAGTATCCGGAGCTTGTTGCTCGCCGGATCCCGCAGCGTGTAGGTCGACAGCTTGAGCCCGATTTCTGTCGCGAGCAGCGGAGCGCGGAGCGTTTCGACCAGCGATGTCTCAGCGGACTTGGTACGCGGCGGATCCACGGTGAACTCGCTGCGAGCGCGAATCTCGACACCCTTCCGTCCCGGCAGATCGACCTTGATCTTGTGGGTCTTGCCGTCCCGGTCGCCAGGTTCTGGTTCGAAGCTCACCAGGTAATACCCCGACAGCTCGAGCCCCAATCGCGCGAACGCGGCATCCGGGCTGGCGATGATGCGCGTGAGAGTGCCGCGGGTCATGCCGGCGAGAATGCCGAGACCTTCCTCACCGAGCGCGCGGTCGCTCGATCGGCTGGTGGACGCCCGCGGCAACGAGGCGTCGGTCTCGGCCGAGTCGAGCTGCATGACGTAGAGCACCACCTGGCCGCGCGCGGCGGCGGGTCCGAGCCAGGACACCTCTGACAAATCGCGATCGATGATCAGTCCCTCCGAGAGGAAGATCACCGTCTTGGGCGAGGGCGTGACCGCCAGACGCTCGACGAGATATCTGAGCGCGATGAGTGAGTTCCGCGTCCGCTCATGCGCTGTCTGGTAGACCACGTTCGCATCCTGGGTAATCTGCATCCGGCACGCGGCGATCTCGTTCGGATCACGGGCGCCCCCGCACTCCCGCTCGGCGACCGTCGTTGCGGTCTGCTCGTCGCCGCGGTTGATGTCGAGTGCCTCGGAGATCCCGACGCGATGGGTCGATTCGACGGGCGTGGCCTGTCCGACGAGCTTTGGCAGCAGTGCGCGGACCACCTCGTGCTTCGCGGTGAAGTCGATCTGCGGACCGGCACCAGGTATGGCGACCAGGCCAACGCGGTCAGCGGGCGTGAGCGTCGAGATGAACCGGGCGATGCCGTCCATCGCGAGCCGGCCATGTCCGAGCCCGATGTTGCCCTGATCGACCACGAACATGATCAGCCGTCCGCCCTGGGCGTTCGCGTTGGTGCTGTAGTAATCCGGCACCGGCTCCGCCGGCCCGCTGTCGCGGCCGGCCGGGATGTATTGCGCGGATGCAATCCGGCGCGGCCGGCCGTCGATCGTGAGGGAGAAGTCCTTGGCCTCCAGATTGGTCACGGGGTGGCCGGTTTTGTCGACGATGCTGACGTCGACCGGCACCAGATCGATGGAGGACTTGAAGGTGGGGCGCTGCTCCTGCGGATCCTGCGGCGCGGTGCGTGCGACCACCGCCAGAGCGACGGCCAGGATCAAGGCGGCAGCAATCTGTTTCATCATCTCTACCCGATGGCAGCGGCTACTTCCGCTCGAGACGATACCCATCGCGCGCGCGCACGTGATGGCCGCCATTCACTTCCACGCGAATCTTGTGGAACACCCCGTCCCGCTGATAGCTGGGCGCGGGATACTTCAAGAGATACTGGTGCCGAAGGTCCTCCAGGATCTCGTTGAAGATTTCCTCCAGCTTGCTCGAGTTCTCGGTGAAAAACGCGCGCCCGCCGCTCTTGTCGGAGAGCTGCTTCAGGATCCGCTGCAGCTCGCTCGACTTCACCGCGCGTCCCTGGCCGATCGCATAGATCGTGGCATCGCTGCTCTCCGCGCGCGCCAGCGCCGCAGTGAGCGGCGCATGACTCGATTGATCGTCGCCATCACTGAAGAGCACGACCGCGTGCCGGCCGGTACGGCGGCCGACCAGATCCAGCGATCTGATGATCACGTCGTAGAGGGCGGTGCCACCCCAGGGCCGCATGCGGTCGATCGCCCGCGTCCTCGCCTCGGCGTCGGTACCGCGCGCCGCCACGGTGAAGATGTTGTCGTTGAAGCTGAGGAGCGTGGCCTTGTCGGTCGTCTCGAGACCGCTGAGGAACTGCTTGGCCGCCGACCTCACGTGCGGAAGCGCTTCCGTCATGCTCGAGCTCACGTCGACGGCCGCGACGAGCTCCAGCGGGATGTTTTCGGACCCGAAGCTGGTGATCGGTTGCTGCCGGTCATCGTCGAAAACCCGGAAGTCGCTCCGGGTCAGACCCTGCACGAATCGGCCGTCGCCCGAGGTCACGACGGCCGTGACCTGCACGACGTCCACGTCGACCGCCTCCGAGACCTGGAGGCCTTGCGTGCGAACCGTCTGCACCAGACGACGGCCGCTTTTGAGCGTGGCGACCGCCCTGATCTGATGGTCGATCATGCGCTCACCGGCGTCCCAGTCGCACTCGAATGGGGCTTTGCTGATCGCGCACACCTGATGGCTGTCGGCAAAGAACGTCACCTGCGCGACGCTCGTCGCTGCTGTTGGCGGATCAATCATCGCGATCAGGCGGGTCGGTCCGCTCAGGAATGTTCCTTCGGTCGGCGCCGCGATTCGCAGGCTCGGCTCGGGCGTCTGCGCGGCCGCGGACAGGCAGAGCGCAGCCGTCAGGGGAGCGACGACCGTCGGCAAGACGCGGCGGGTCGCGATCATAGCGATCAGCGAGACCGGCGCTCGGCCTCGTCTGCGGGGACGAGCGGGCCACCGCCCGCCAGCGCGGCGATGTAGTCGGTCATCCGATCCGTTGAGATCTCGCGGGTTGCGCGGCTGAACGCGGACCAGTCGTCGAAGTACGCGAGCCGCGCCCCGTCGATCGCGTCCTGCATGGCGAACGCAATGACGCCCGGTGCGAGCGAGCCTGGGAGATGCCGAGCGGCGAGCACTTCTGCGACCGCGATGGCGACGTCCGCTCCCCGGGTTGCCAGCAATCCGAGCGCCGACCTGCCCGCAACCTCCTCGCACGCGCGGGCGCGGGGCATCTGGAGCGCGATCGCACCGGTGAGCGGCTGCACGGCCGTGCCCCATGGATCGAGCGGTGCCGCCTCGGACGGACGCGGCGCACCAAGCCACATCAGCTCCACGAGTGACAGCTGCGCGGCGGCAGATTCCCGGTCGTGCGCGAGCGTCCAGCCGAGCGACTCGCGCCGCCACTCGCTGAGACCGGCTTGGCGCGATACGCGCTCGAGCTCGTCGCGGTCCGCGGACATCGATGCCAGCCGCGCGCGCCCGCGCGCCACCGCCTGCGCGATTTCATCGCGCGCGGCGTCGGTCATCGCGGCCGGCCTGAAGAGCGCCACGGTCAGCGTCAGCGTCTGGCGTTCGTTGGTGCTCAGGCGCGGCTCTCCCGGCATCTCGCTGGAATCCATGCGCCGCAGCGACAACCGGCCGAGCGCCGTCTCGAGGCCAATCAGCGATCCGCTGATGTGCCAGCCCTCGCGGCCGCCGAACTGCTCGTGCGGCAGACGCCACGCGCCGAGCGGGCGGCGCGGCACCTCCGCCGAGAGACCGAGATCGTGCCGGAGCGCGACGTTGCCGCCTTCGAGCGCCGCGCCTTCCGGATCGCCGAGATGTGCGGCATAGAGAATGGACGTCAGCGTATCCGCCAGGGTCTGTTCGGCGCGCGCCATCGCGTCCCTGCTGACGGTCACTGCCGGCGCGGCTCCATCGGTCCGGGCTGCACCGCTCTGACTCGCAAGCGCGCCCGATGCCGATCGCCCTGCCCGCGTCGTCATCGTCGTCGTCACGTGCGCCAGGGCGTCGAGCGCAGCATCCAGCGATGCGCCGCGCTGCCGTTCGCGGACCCGCTTGAGCCTCACGAACTCCGCGCGCGCCGGATCCACGCGGTACGCATGCTTCTCCCACTGCACGACAGGGCCGGGAGCGCGGTCGAGCGAGAGGCCGGCCATGGCGGCGAGCAGGGCGTCTTCGATCGGATCGGGCGAGTCGATGGGAGCCTCGGGCAAAAGCTTCATCAGGTCGTTTTTCATCCAGGCCGCCAGCCGCCCATCGTAGCCGCGTTCACCGACCTCCACCGCCAGCAGCGACGTCATCCGTTCCTGCGCGAAAGGCCGGGTCAGCCCGCCCTCGCTCGCGGCGCGGTCGAGGATCCCGACGATCGCCTGGAACTGACGCATCGCCGTGCGCCGCGCCTGTTCATCGTGAATCTCGTTCAGGGAATGCGCTCGCGTCGAGGCCTCCATCAGGGCATCGGCACCCGACAGTCCAATCCGCTCGAGCCCCAGCAGCAGCGACGGGAAGGCGACGAAACCGCGCAGTGCCGTTGTCATCTGCAGATCCCCGGCGTCGGAATGGGGCCACATCCTCTGCGCGAAGAGGAAGGTGTCGAGCCGGCGACGACCGATCGCGGACGGCGAGCGTTGGATTCGGGAGACGAGCCACGCCGCGTCGACGTCAGGGTCGTCGGTCTCGTTCGGAAAATCCTCGGACGACGAAGGCACGAATGGGACGTCGATGGACTCGTCGCCGCGAAACACGTGGTTCCACAAGCGTCGATGTAGCGGGCCGCTCGGCGTCCCCTCGGCGGAAACGGCGACGAGCGAGAGGGTCAGCGCAGGATCCACCTGCGGGCGCGTGAACGGGCGATCCTCGACACGCCACTCGGACGCCATCTGCTCGAAGACGTCGAGCAGGGTGCGGAGCCGCTCGAGACGCGCCGGTGCCGGGAACGTCAGGCCGAGCGCAAATCGCTGGCGGGCCGGATCGAGATGCGCAATCGTGTCGTACATGTACGCGAGCCGGCCGGTCATGTCCGAGAACAAACGCCGGGTGAACGCCGCGGGCTTGGTCGGATCGGCCCCGACTATCGACTGCCACAACGGCTCCGCGTCGGCGCCGCCCGGTACGACCACACGCCCTGCATGGATCCGCACGCTCCGGCCGAACGCGGCAAACGGCGCCGCGCGCCGGCGCAACTGCTGAAGCGTTTCGCGGTCGGGTCCAAGAGCGGCCAGCGTCTCGTCATCGAGAGCCGCGAGCCCGTGATAGAGGAGCGCCGTACTGCGCTCGGCGAAAATCGCCGCGATCAGCTCGTTGTCCGGAATCTGTCGCTGGAGGATCGAGTCTCGCCAGATCGAGGGGTCCAGCGGAAGCGGCACGACATCCTGAGGTGTGGCCTGACCGTTCCGCAGCGTCGCCTGGAGTGCGGCGCGGAGTCTTGCGTCTCCAGCGTCCATGCGGTCCGGCGCGTCGAACACGATCCGTACGATGTCGAGCAGGAGACGGCTGCGGTCTGGTGTTTCGATACCGACCGAGTGGCCGACATCGGCCGCGGATGCGCCGAGTGGGACCGTGGCGCGTACCGCTGGCTGGCGTGCACCGACTGCGCCGTAAGAAAGGAGCAGGACGACGACTGCGAGCACCCTCGCCCTGGACATCGGTCTACCAGTCGCGCGCGCGCAGGACGGGCAGCGCTCCCTGACGCCCGGCGTGATCCGGCGCGGTTGTCCTCGTCGTACGGGGTTCCATCGGTGCGGCCATATTGCAAGAATCCGCCTATTCTACTGCACGAAATCCAGCGATTCGGGCAATAGCGGAGGCACGAAAGAGCGGTTTCGGATCAGCGCAGCACGGCGGCAGCCCTCCGGATCGCCGCCGTCAGCCGCTTGGCCTCCTGGGCGACTCGCTGAGGATTCCGTTCGTCGATGGCCTCGGCGATACCCGGGAGCAGTTCCGGGGCGTAGGTGTGCTTGGGAGCGAAGATCAGATGACGATACCAGGGACGGCCGCGGAGCCCGGCGGGGTCGGTAAAGGCCCGTTCGACCTGGAGCAGCCGCCGGTCGAGCGCGTCGAGCGTCGCTCGGTCGAGGCTGAGGAGCGCCTTGTCCCGGCTGATGTTGAACTGGACGGCAGCGTCCCGCAACTCGAGCGCCGCTGAGCGAGTTTCTGCCAGGACACCAGGACCGGCATCCGGGCCCTCCGCGAGATCGCGTTCCAGCTCGCCGATGAATTCCTCGATGCGGGTCGCGTACGGCTCGTAGTCGAGCGGAATGGAGTCGGCGCAGGCGAGCCGCAGCGCCGCCAGTCCCCAAATCCGCACCAGTGCCACGTGGTAGCGGAACCCGGGATCGCCGATTCGCGCGACCCAGTTGTGGTTGTCGTAGATCGAATGGTAGACGCCGTAGTCGCCGTCGAAGGTCAGGTCCGCGACCGGCACGCCGAGGAAGTTCAAGAACACCGTGTAGTCCGATCCGCTGCCGAGGCGGTTGCTGACGAGATCCTTTCCGGCACCAGTCGGGAGCGCTCCGCTCGCTCGCTTGGCGCGGGCCACGGATGCTACCGGAATCCGCCCGATCGGATCTCGTACGGCCTGCGCGACCTCGGTGAGCAGCCGATTCATCGCCGGTACCGCCGCGACCGCGAAGTTGTGCCCTGACGCCGCACTATCGACGTTCAGATAGGCGACGGCGTGGCTTCTCAGCTTCGCTTCGTTCTGCTCGCCCCATTCGGTGGACGATGTGAGCGTGAACTCTTCGGCGTCCCAGCTCGCAAAAACTATGGAGCGCCTGGGGCGCCAGCCGCCGCGTTTCAGGTCGCCCAACACACGCGCCAGCTCCATCAGCGCCGCCGATCCGCTCGACGGGTCCACTCCGCCGTAAATCCACGCGTCCCGATGGTTCCCGACGATCACGATGTCGTCCGGACGCTCCCGGCCTTTGATCGCCGCGGTGACGGTCCAGATCGGCCGCACCCGATCGTCCGCTTTGACCCGCATGTGGACGACCGCGGCCTTTCCGCCGAGTCGATACGAGATCGGCAATCCGCCGCGCCATTTCGCGGGAGCTTCCGGCCCGTCCAGCGACTCGAGGATCACGCGTGCGTCTTTGTACGAGAGTGGGGCGCTGATGATCGATGGCAGCGAGATCGCCTGTGACTTCTCGATCCGGCGGGTGCCGGGGAGTGACGCCCATCCCGGCGTGAGCGGATCCCCGGGCACCATGAAGTCGTACACGACACCGCCGCGCTGGATGTGGCTCGCCGGCCCCCATGGACCGTTCGGATACACCTTGCCTTTGCGGAAGCCGTCTTCGGCCGGGTCCGAGTAGATCAGGATGCCGGCTGCACGGCGCTGCTGGGCGGTCAGGGCCTTGAAGCCGCGATAACTGTACGGAACCGAATAGCGGACGAGTGCGATCTTGCCCTTGACGTCGATGCCCTGCGACGCGAGGTAGTCGTAGTCCGCGGGGTTGCCGCTGCCGGCGTAGACGACTGGCGCGGTGACGTCTCCGGACGCGGAGTACGCGTGATAGGGGAGGCCGGCCTGTTCCGGCGGGATCTGCGTGTAGGCATCGCCGTCGATTGGATCCTCGCGCATCGACGCGCGCCACGGACGCGGCGTCACCATTTCGACCGTCGTCTCCTCGGGCCATGGGAGCAGGACTTCGTGCGTGATGAGCTCCACGTCCTCGAGGCCGAACGCCGTGAACTGGTCGCGCGTCCATTCAGCCAGCTCTCGATCGCGCGGCGACCCGGCGAGGTGCGGCTTGTCAGCGAGATAGGCGTGCGCCGTGCGGATGCGGGTCGCGGATGGCATCGCCTGGAAGCGGCGCTCGAGGTCGGCCTGTTGTGCCGCGCCCGGCTCGGTGAACCCAAAGGGTCGGCGCGGCGCACCCTGCCACGCCGCCATCGTGACGCTGACGCCGACCGCGAGGGGAACGAAGTTGGCGCGCATTCTGAATCGTTCGTCAGCGCGCGGCCGCTCGCACCTGCTTCAGCGCCTTGAGGATGTCGCGTGCCGCGTTCTGACCGGACGCCGCGGTCAGACCGCCGCCCGGGTGCGTACCGGACCCGCACAGGAACAGGCCGTCGATCGGCGTCCGGTACTGTGCCCATCCGAGGATCGGTCGCATCGTGAAAATCTGATCGAGCGAGGGCTCACCATGAAGAATGTGCCCGCCGGTCAAGCCGTAGGTGGATTCGAGATCCGCCGGGGTAATCACCTGCTCATGCTCGATCAGGTGTCCGATGCCCGGCGCGTAATGCTCGAGCGTTTGCAGCACGGATTTCAGCAGCTGACTCCGCGCGTCGGTCCACGTGTGGCCGGGCGCGAGGCGGTACGGCGCGAACTGGACAAAGACGGACATGACGTGACGCCGTTCCGGCGCGAGCGACGGATCGAGGAGCGACGGAAATGCGATGTCCAGATAAGGCTCGGCGGAGATCTCCCCGTACTTCGAGGCATCGAATGCGCGTTCGAGGTAATCGACCGACGGGCCGATGTGGATGCGGCCGCGCAGATCCGTTGGATTCGCGACGCCCGTGAATGCCGGCAGACCGCCGAGCCCGAGATGCACCTTTGCCACCGTGCCGGGCGCGCGATAGTTGCGCGCCTTGGTGATGAACCCCGGATCGAGATCCACAGGGTCCACCAATCGAAGAAAGGTCCGTTTCGGATCGGTACTTGCGACCACAGCCCGCGCCGCCATCTCGGTTCCATCCTCGAGGACCACGCCTGTGGCGCGTCCGTCGCGCACGAGAATGCGCCCGACGGAGGCATTGAGCCGGATCTCGGCGCCGGCCTCGCGCGCCGCATCGGCCATTGCCCGCGTCAGCGCCCCAGCGCCGCCTTTGACCATCACGCTGCTACCGCCCGGCGCGGGATCCGCGGCGGCGTTGAGCAGCAGGACGGCGCCAGTGCCGGCCGACCACGGTCCCTGCGCCGTACCGAATATTCCGCGGGCTGCGATCGCGGCCTGAAGGACATCGGTCGAGAACCACTCGGCGACGAGGTCGGCGGCGGCCATCGGCATCCACCGGAGCAGCCGGAATCCGTCAGTGCGTCCGAGGGAGCGGAAGCGTCGCCCGACTTTCAGCAGCTCCCACAGCTCACCGGCGGCCGGCTCGCCGAGTGACGGCGGCGTCATGTCCATCAACCCATCGAGGAATCCTGCCAGACGCTGGAGTGTGGCCGCGAAATCGGCGTACTTCGCCGCGTCCACCTCGGAGAATCCTCGAATCGCCTGCTGGGTCTTGGCGAGATCGGTCGAGAAGCTGAGAGCGCGCCCGTCGGCCGCAAGCGCGATCAAGCGGGGATCCGGCTGGACGAATCCCACACGCCGCGCGAGTTGCAGATCGCGCACGACCGACGCGCGAATCGGTCCGGTCGTGTGTGCCAGCGGTGACTGAAAGCCCGGCGCGAACGTTTCCGTCACCGCCGCGCCCCCGACGACGTCGCGCCGCTCGAGGATCAGCGGTTTGAGCCCGGCCTTTGCCAGATAGTAGGCGGTCGTCAAGGCGTTGTGGCCCGCGCCGATGATGAGAACCTGTGAGCTCATTCCAACTGCCTTGTCCCTACTTCTTGCTTTCTTTCAGAATCCTCATCGCCGCATTCCTTCCCGGTGCGCCCATGATTCCACCGCCGGGATGCGTGGCCGAGCCGCACATGTAGAGTTGCTTGATCGGGGTGCGGTACTGCGCCCAGCCAGGAGCAGGGCGCAGGAAGAAGAGCTGCTCCAACGTCAATTCCCCCTGGAAGATGTTGCCTTCGGTGAGGCCCCACTCGCGCTCGAGGTCGAGCGGCGTGACGACCTGGCGATGCAGGATGATGTCGCGGATGTTCGGCGCGTACTCGGCAAGCGTGTTGATGACCGCGTCGCCGAACGCTTCGCGATGGTCGTCCCACGATCCTTCCTTGAGGTGATACGGTGCGTACTGGACGAAGCACGACACCACATGTTTGCCCGGCGGCGCGACCGACGGGTCGGTGAGGCTCGGGATCACCATGTCGATGTACGGATGCCGCGAGTAGCGGCCGTACTTCGCCTCGTCGTAGGCGCGCTCCATGTAGGCGATGCTTGGAGAGATCGAGATCGCGCCCCGCAGGTGCGGACCCGGCCCCGGAAGGCACGTGAAGTCAGGCAGCGCATCGAGCGCCAGATTCACCTTGCCAGAAGACCCTCGGTACTTGTAGCGGCGGACGTCTTCGACGAACTCGTCCGGCAGGTGCTCCGCCCCGACCATCTTGAGGAACGTCAGGTTGGGATCGACGCTCGACGACACGATATCCGCCGTGATGTAGTCGCCGTTCTGCAGGACCACGCCGACCGCCGCATCTTCCTTGACGATGATCTTCGAGACCGTCGTCTCGGTGCGGATCTCTACTCCAGCCTCGCGCGCCGCGCCGGCGATCGCGTCCGAGATTGCGCCGGTGCCGCCCCGCGAGAGTCCCCACGATCGGAATGCGCCGTCGATCTCCCCCATGTAGTGGTGCAGCAGCACGTACGCCGTGCCCGGCGATCGCACACCCAGAAACGTGCCGATGATGCCCGACGCCGACATCGTCGCCTTGAGCACGTCGGTCTCGAACCACTGATCGAGAAAATCGACCGCGCTCATGGTCATCAACTGGACCTGGTTGTACTTGTCCTCGTCGGAGAGCGCCTGGAAGCGGCGCGCGAGGAACAGCAGGTCCATCAGCCCGCGCGGCTCGAGCGACGTCGGATCCGGCGGCGTCATGGTCAGAATCGGTTTGACGAAACGGCCCATCTCGACCATCGCCCTGGCGTATTCGTCGTACGCTTCGGCGTCGACTTTCGAGTGCCGTGCGATCTCGCGGCGGGTCTTCGAATGGTCGTTGACGCGCCAGAGGTAGTCTCCGCTCGGCATCGGCGTGAGCGTGCCGTCGAGCGGAAGGATCTCGAGCCCGTGGCGCGGAAGGTCGAGCTCGCGGATGATCTCGGGCCGCAGCAGCGACACGACGTAGGAGCAGACGGAGAACTTGAAGCCCGGGAAGACCTCTTCGGTGACCGCGGCGCCGCCGACGACGTGGCGGCGCTCGAGGACCAGGACCTTGCGCCCCGCCCGCGCCAGATAGGCGGCGTTCACGAGGCCGTTGTGGCCGGCGCCGATCACCAGGGCGTCGTAATGCGTGTTCATTGAGGCGTGTTCATTGAGGCGTGTTCATTGAGGATTGATGAGTGCTGATTGATGATCGCTGATTGTGGATTGAGGGATTGATGATTGCCGATCGCTGGATTGGGGATTGGGGATTGAGGATTGGTTATTGAAGATTGCTCGATTGAGGATTGGCGGGCTCAATCAGCATTTCTCAAACTCCAATCCAGCGATCGTCAATCCCCAATCCCCCAATCCGCAACCAGCGATCATCACTCATCAATCCTCAATCATCAATGACAAGAGTGACGTATTCTAACTCATGCCCATTGGAACCGCTGTACACGAACGCACCTTCGCGCTGTGCGAGAGCCTCAACTACCGCGACTGGTCGGGCTACTACGCGGTCAGCGCGTACGAGAGCCATCACGACCACGAGTACAACGCGATCCGAAACGCGTCGGCGCTCATCGACGTATCGCCGCTCTTCAAGTACCTGGTCACCGGGAGAGACGCCGCGCGATTCGTGGATCGAGTGATCACGCGCGATGTCGCCAAGATGTCGGTCGGTCAGGTGTACTACACGCCCTGGTGCGACGAGCATGGCAAGGTGATCGACGATGGAACGGTGTCGCGTCTCGGGGAAGAGCGATTTCGCTGGACCGCGGCCGACCCGAGCCTGCGCTGGTTCCGTCTCAATGCCGCCGGCCTCGACGTCACGATCGATGACATCTCGGAAGAGGTCGCGGCGCTGGCGCTCCAGGGGCCGACGAGCGCGCGGCTGCTGCGGGCGGCCGCCGACGCCGACATCGATCGCCTGAAGTACTTCCGCGTGACCAGCGGGACGATTGCGGGCGTGCCGGTGGACATCTCTCGCACCGGATACACCGGCGATCTCGGCTACGAGATCTGGATCCCCGCCAGGGACGCGGTGAAGGTGTGGGACGTCCTGATGGAAAAGGGGCGGCGGTTCGACATCAAGCCGGCCGGCATGCTCGCGCTCGACGTGGCGCGCGTCGAGGCTGGCCTGCTCCTCATCGACGTGGATTTCTTCAGCAGCAAAAAGGCATTGATCCCGGCGCAGAAGTACACGCCGTACGAGATGGGGCTCGGACGCCTCGTGAGTCTCGACAAAGGGCGCTTCATCGGTCAGCAGGCGCTGCGCGACGAGCACAGGCGAGGGCACGCGCGCCAGGTCGTGGGCCTCGAAGTGGACTGGCCGGAGGTCGAGACGATCTACGACAAGCTGGCGCTGGCGCCGTCAGTCGCCGCGACGGCCTCGCGTGTCGCCGTTCCGGTGTATCGCGCCGGGCGTCAGGTGGGCCGCGCGACGACGACCACGTGGTCGCCGGTTCTGAAGCGGATGATCTCGCTCGCAACCGTCGAACGTCCGCACTACGCCGACGGCACGAAGCTGCAGATGGAGATCACCGTCGAGGCGGTACGATACAAGGTGTCGGCGACGGTCGTGAAGACGCCGTTCTTCAACCCGCCGCGGAAAACGGCGATGCCTGATTAAAGCCAGTCGATTGAAGATTGAAGAGTGCTGATTGAGGATCGCTGATGGCGGATTGCGGGATTGCGGATTGTTGATCGCTGGATTGCAGAGTGGGGATTGAGGATTGGATACTGAGGATTGCTGATCGTTGATTGCCCGAGGCCACCGGCCGTGCGTGCGCCGTCACCCAATCCACAATCTGCACTCCGCAATCCAGCGATCGTCAATCCTCAATCCCGCAATCCACAACCAGCGATCATCAATCAGCGCTCTTCATTCTTCAATGAATGGAGATTCACGATCATCCGGTCGAACGCGTACAGCAAATCCTCGCGGTTTGAGTAAGGGCCAGGCGTGTAGGCACGAGAGGAAATCCCCGCCTGCGACAGCTCGCAGACACCCCAGTCCTGCCGGTTCGTGAGATCCCAGAAGTCAATCGCGTCTGATGCGTCGAAATCCGGCCGCGCGAGCTCCTGCGGATCGAAGTGCCATTCGCAGATGTTGATCGTCCGATCCGGCGCAATCGGCCAGAGCGTGTGCACCATCATGTAATCGGGGTGCAGGCTGAGGAGCATGTTCGGGAAGATCGCGTAGTAGTAGACGCGACGCCGATCCTGATCGCTGAGGCCCGGTAGGAACGCGCGCGGACAGGTGCCATCGGTCGAGAGCGTCGCGACGCCCGGCCTCAGGTCCATGCGCCCGCCCATGTAGGTCGCATGGAGCGGTTCGTTCTCGCCGCTCAGATAGTGCGACAGCTTGTTGAGCGCCGGATGCAGATTCGGGCAGTGCAGGCACTCGTTGTAGTTCTGGACGATCAATTTCCAGTTCGCGTTGATGTCGTACTCGATGCGCGCGGCGCGGCGAAGATCGGCGATCTGCCACGGCGCGAATTTCTCGGGCAAGCCGGCGAGCTGATCGCGAAGCGGCGGAATGTCCTCCGCGAACGCGACGAAAATGAATCCGTCCCACACGTCGGCGCGCACTGCGTTCAGCGGATAGTCGGCCCGCGAGAAGCCGGGTGAGCCGTCCATGTGCGGGGCGCCGAGGAGACGGCCGTCGTAGTCGTACGTCCACGC